>DATJHO010000120.1:0-35533 GCA_035493835.1 Devosiaceae bacterium | reverse complement strand
GCGCAGAAAATCCGCCGGCGGATCGTCCGGATGTGCCGCAAGCTGCACCCCCGCTTCCTCGGCGACCGGCACCAATTCCTCGAGGGTCCACTCCAAGCGCTGCCAGAGTTCTTCGTGCGACACCCGCAACGGCGCCGCGTCGGGCTGCTCTGGCCGGTAGTGCATATTCCAGATCATGCCATCGGGGATCGGCGCCTGATGGTCGAACTCGGCCATATTGAACTCGACTGTCATGGCGCCGCCGCGCCCCAACGGCTTGCGCCGCCACCCCAGACACCGGCGAGTGAAAAGTTGTAGCCGACAGCCGGAATGCCGGCCCGGCCGGCATCGCGCACCAGCCGCTTGAGCCCATCCATCTGCTCGACCCGCCGTGGGCCGCCGAGCAGCACGTCCGACCAGAACTTTGGCGAGAAGTTTTCCAGCGCCGCCACCTTGAGGCCGTGGCCGGCCAGCATGGCGACGGCGTCCTTCATGCGCTCAAAGGACCAGGGCTCATCGTCGATGACGTGGCCGTTCACCGGCCCGACCTCGACGCCGCCGAGATAGCCGGCATTGTCGAGGCCACTGCCGTAATCGTTGAGGTGGATGACGACATCAGTCACCCCGAGCTGGCTCGCGAACCGCGCCCCAACCCCGCTCAATCCGTCTCCGCTCAATGAGAGACCGACCCGCATGTCCTTTGGCTCCCATGCCGTTCATATTTGAACTGGCTAAATTCAAAACGAACCATGCGACGGATGAGGTGACATTGTCAATTGTCGACCAGCGGCAAGCGCGAACCCCGGCGCGTGTCAGGCCATGAGCACCCTACCCCCGCCACGCGCCTATCTCGTCCCCATCACCGCGTCACCGGAGGCCACACCCGCGACATTGATCGAGCCGTCGTAGAGCGGCAGGTTGGTGGGTTCGTAAGGGAATTTGGCACAGGCCTCCTCGATCAGCTCGACGCCGAGGCCCGGCGCGGTGGGCGCCAAAAGGTCACCGTGATCGAAGACCAGCGTCTCGCGCACCAATTCCTTGCGCCATGGCACGTCGACCGACACGGTCTCGAACACCGAGAAATTGGGGATCGCCACCGAGGCGTGGAGCGTCATGGCATTCATCACCGGCCCAACCGGATTGTGCGGCGCCACAGGGATGTATTCGATGTGCGCCATGTGGGCGATACGCTTCACCTCGCTGAGGCCGCCGGCATGCGACACGTCCGGCTGCAGGATATCGACTGCCTTCTTACTGATCGCCTCCAGGAACTTTGCCGGCTCGAACCAGCGCTCCCCGGCCGCGATCGGGACGGGACTCGCCCGCCTGACATCGACCAGTGCATCGATGGATTCTGGCGGCGTCGGCTCTTCGATCCAACGCAGATCAAAGGGGGCTAGCGCCCGGCACATGGCAATCGCCGTCGGGACGTTGAGCCGACCGTGCACGTCGAGCATCAAATCGACATCTGGCCCCACGGCGTCGCGCACTGCAGCCACGATATCGATGGTCTCGCGCCGCTGCTTGGGGGTCATCTCGAGGTCGGCCGTCCCGAACGGATCCCATTTCAGCGCCCTATAGCCCATGCCGACCGCCTTCCTGGCGTTCTCGGCATATTGGTCGGGCGTCACCGCGCCGAAAAACCAGTGGTTGGCGTAGCAGGCGATGCGGTCGCGCTGCTTGCCGCCGAGGAGTTCGTAGACCGGCACGCCCAGCGCCTTGCCCTTGATGTCGAGCAGCGCCGCATCGACAGCGCCGAGCGCCGTGCGGAAGAGCGCCCCGGTGCGCCAATAGCTATCGCGGTGTAGCTTCTCGATCAGCTTGTCGGTCTCGAACGGGTCGTTGCCGATGAGCACGCGCTCCAGCTCTTCGAGCGTTGCCAGCATCGCCAGCGTTTTCCACTCGAGCGTTGCCTCGCCAACACCGTCGATGCCGGCATCGGTATAGAGTTTCAGGAACACGAAATTGGTGCGGCTGACGTTGGCGACGAAGGTCTTGAGGCCCGTTATCTTCATGGCATTTCCCGAAAGCCGCTCCCCCGCGGCCGGTGAGGAAGAGACGTGCCGACAGGGGTGGATCGGCACCAGTCAGAGGCATGGCAAAGCAGCTGAGGAGCGAAGCCGCCTCCCGCGGCCTATCCAAATGCGAACTTTGATTGTTCAAATTCATATGCTAGGAGCGATAACCTTTGCAAGTCTGATCCGGTCTTGGAGCCGATGAACAAAACCGCTGCGGATGCCGCGCTAAAGCACCGGATTCCGGTGATCGACCGGATGATGGGCGTGCTCGCTCAACTGGAGCGGCGCGAAAACGGCGCCAGCATTAGCGATCTCGTGGCGCAGTTGCAGCTGCCGCGGACGACCATCTACCGCATCCTCAATTCGCTGCATCTGCATGACATGGTCCGGCGCGACGAGGCCGGTGCCTACCACCTCGGTCGCCGCCTGCTGGGCCTCGCCTCCCACGTCGCCGTGGCCGCAGGCCAAATCGATCTCATCGCCTTTGCCACGCCGATTCTTGAGCAGCTCGCCAGCGATCCGGGCGAAGGCGCCAAGTTGTCCGTCATGGACCAGGACGGCGTACTCGTGCTGGCAGCCGTACAGGGGCGGCGCCCTTATGCGCTCTCAGTCGTGCCAGGCCAGCGCATGCCGGTACATGCCGGAGCCGCCAGCAAGCTGCTGCTGGCGCATCAGCCCGACGCCGAAATCGACCGCTGGCTCTACCTCCCGCTCGTCGCCCACACGCCAAAGACCATCACCGACCCCAAGCGCCTGCGGACCGAGCTTGCCCGCATCCGCCGGCTTGGCTGGGCCCAGGACAAGGGCGAGAGCGGCCCCTCGATCCTCGCCTACGCCGCCCCCGTTTTCGACAGCGCCGGCCAGTTGGCCGCCGCCATCAGCGTGCCGTTCCTGCTGGGCACCGAGGCCAGCCGCATGGAAGAGATCAGGCTCGCAACGCTTGCCGCCGCCAAGGAGATGACCGCCGCAATCAAACGGGCGGGCTAGTATTGCGGATTGGTGCGGGCGTGGACGCGGTAGCGGGGAGACGCGGAGGCGCAAGGCACGCCTGCCGCGTCCCGCGCTCGAATTCGTCAGCGACTATGCTGATTTCGCCGGGCCATTCTGCGGGCGGACCAGGGCCGTCGGTTTCCGCCCCTCGCGTCGCGCGGCAAGCGCTTGATACTGGATACAGTCGGGCGCCATCTCCATGATCTCGATGCGATTGCCGTCGGGATCGGCAATCCACATGCCACGATTGCCATCGAGACCGCGGTGATCGGGCCTGAGGGGAGACGTGAGAGGAATTCCGAGTTCGGCCAATTGCCGCGCCGTCATCTCGATGTCTTGCGTGGTGAGGCAGAGGTGGTGAACGCCGGTGTGCTCCGGGCCAGCTGCCCTGCCGCCGTCACCGCCCGGAAAGAGTTCGAGATAGAGCTCATCGGTGATCCTGAGATAGGCGATCCAGGGGCGGCCATCCTCCTCGGTCAGCCGCAGGAACTCGGGAAAACCGAGCTTGCCATAAAAATCGAGCGACGCTTGCAGGTCATTCACCCGAAACGCGAGATGACCCAGGCTCTGAAAAGGCTGCATATTTATCTCCATTGAAAGAAAAGCGGCCGTCGGCCAGACGATCGGTTCAGCTACGAGTGCTGGATCAGGCCGTCGCCTCGCCCCTGACCGGATAGGCGACAAAGGCGAAGTGCCTGCTGTCCGGGGCCCAGCTGTTGACGTTGATCGTGCCCTGGCCGCCAAGGAATGAGGCGATGTCGCGCTGGCCACTGCCGTCCGGACGAGTGAAACGCAGGATCACGTCCTTGTTCGCCGGGTGTCCGGTCGTGCCCGGAGGATAGCTGATGAAAACGATCGACTGCCCATCGGGGGAGACGTGCGGGAACCAGTTGACCCGATCATCGAACGTCAGCTGTTCAATGCCCGTCCCGTCCAGACGCATCCTGAAGCACTGG
The DNA here is from genome assembly GCA_035493835.1 of Devosiaceae bacterium. Classification (GTDB taxonomy): domain Bacteria; phylum Pseudomonadota; class Alphaproteobacteria; order Rhizobiales; family Devosiaceae; genus DASZTU01. Next base: position 31,590 of record DATJHO010000120.1, on the reverse strand, counting down.
GCATGGCCCGGTATCTCAGCGGCCCGCTCCGAACTGAAATAGATCCACTGGCCATCAGGCGAGTATTCGGGCCCATCATTGGGATAGGAGACGTCGGTGAGCCGCTTGTCCGGCCCGCCCGCTGCGGGAATCGTGAAAATGTTGATGCGGCGGCGGTCGGCAGGGCCTTCCACCGCGACATAGGAGAGCGTCAGTCCGTCGGGCGAAATCCCGTGCAGGTAATAGTGGTGCGGCTCCGCGTGGAGGTTGGAGACCCGCCGCGGCTCGCCGCCGGTGATCGGCACGGCGTAAAGGTGCCCGTCGTTCTCGCTGAAATAGATGGTGCGGCCATCGGGCGACAGGACGTGGTCATTGTTGATATCGCGAAGCACGCCGGTCTCGATCTTGGTCGGGGCGCTGCTGCCATCAGCGGAAAACCGCCACAGCTCGCCGCCGGCATTCACGATCAGGTGCTCGCCGTCCGGTGTCCAGTTCGGCGCCTCAAGGACTTCATCCGCTTCGAACAATACCCTCCGGCTGCTGCCATCGCTCGCCATGGTGATAAGTTGTGAGGTTTGCCTGGGCAACAAACCTCGTCCGTGCCGTCTGAATTCGGGCTGTGCGGTGCTCGACATTGAATGTGACCTTGATGTTGGAGGTCCGGGGGGATGCCCCGGTGTCAGGGTCGGCGGGAGAGAGCGCGCCCCCGCCGGACCTTCCGATCAGCCGAAGATCGTCTGGTACTGACTTTTGAGTTCCTTGACGACTTGGTCCGAGGACATGGTTGGATCCCCCCAGAACTTGAACATCACGTTCCAGACCGAGCGGACCCAGTCGCTGTCGGCAATATTGGCCGGGTTTTGCACCGAGAAGCCGTCCTTCTTGAGCGAGTCGAGGACAAGCAGGTTGCACTGATCGAGACCGGCCGTGGGCGAATCCAGCCGAACGGGGGTCGAGCCCTTCTTGGCGGCGAAGTCGGCGGTGATTTTCGGGTCGGTGTCGAGCTTGGCGAACTCGAGTTCGGCTTGCTTCGTGGCGTCATTGACCGACGAGCCGCCGAGGAAGTTCCAGGCATCCACCGTCACCGCCAGAGCCTTGGTGCCGGGAATGTTCACGCAGCCGAAATCCTTGCCCGGCGTCTTGCCGGCGTTCCGCCACTCGCCCTTCATCCAGTCGCCATGGATCTGCATCAGGGCCTTGCCGGTGATCACCAGATTGGTGGTGTCGTTCCACGGCCGGTTCTGCGAGCCGGCATCCACCTGCTGGCTGAATTTGCGCACCCAATCGATCGCCTGCTTCAGCGCGGGCTCGTCGAAGACTTTTGGGTCGACGGTCGGGCCGTAGAAGCGGTTGTAGATGTCCGGCCCGGCAACAGCGGCTATGAGTGCGTGGGTCAGGTAGCCGACCTGGAAGTCCTGGCTGCCGACCGCGAGCGGCTGGAAGCCGGCAGCCTTCACCTTGCCAAAATCCTTCCACATGTCGTCGAGCGAGGTCCACTTGGTCGGATCGACCCCCGCTTTCGCGGCGACATCCATGTTGTAGTAGACCATGCCGTCGATGTGGATGCCCGCCGGCGCCTTGTAGATCTTGCCGTCGACGGTGATTTCCTTGAGCACAGTCGGCGGCAAGTTCTGGGCGATCTTGTTGTCGCTGAAGAACTGCGTCAGGTCGAGGATGAGCCCTTGCTGGGCGAGATCGCGAATGATCCCCGGGTCGGAGTTCATGAATACGTTCGGCGGATTGCCGCCGGTCACCATGTTGGTCAGGCTGACATTGGCGCCGGTGTCGTGCGGAATGGCGATCTCGGTCCAGCCGATATTGTTGTTGGCCAGGGTGCTCTTGAGCACATTGAGCGCGGCCATCTCGCTCGGCGTCGACCAGGTGTGATAGATGGTCAGCGGCACCGGATCGGCATATGCCGCCGTCGCCACCAGCATTGCGGCCGCGCTGAGCCCGGCAAGTCCTTTGGCAAGCATCGATAGTCCTCCCTTCTCGTGGATCTCGGCGAGATCCGTCCTTCGTTGCAGCTTCGCCCCGTATTCCTCCATTCGGGGCGATGCCGGCTGAATTCATTCGCCACGGGGGCACCCTCCCCCGCGTGTTTTCCCGCTAAAGCCGCCGCCCCGTCGCCGCATCGAAGGCGTGGATCTTGGCGTGCGGAAAGCCGAGCGTCGCGACATCACCCTGCCGAAATGCACTGATCCGCTCTGGCGAGATGCTGACGGCGAGCAGCCCCTTGTCCGCTTTGAAATAGCCGGTGGCATCGGCACCGGTCTTTTCGGTGTACTGGACGGGCAGACTGAACAGGGCGGCGGCGTCGGCGTTCACCTCGTCCGGCCCCAGGAAATGCTCGGGCCTCAAGCCCACCATGATGCTGTCGCCCTCACGCGGCGGCGCGACGAACGGATAACGGCTCAGGTCGACCCGGGCCCCCACGCCCCGCAGCATCGCTGTCGGCGCGCCGCCCGTCGTCGCAACTGTCGCCGGGAAGATGTTCATCGCCGGCGCCCCAATGAAGCCGGCGACGAACAGGTTCGCCGGCCTGTCGTAGACCCTATCGGGCGTGTCGAACTGCTGGATGACGCCGGCGTTCATGATGGCGATGCGCGTCGCCATGGTCATCGCCTCGATCTGGTCGTGGGTGACGTACACGATGGTCGAGTTGGTTTCGTCGTGCAGCCGCTTGATCTCGAGCCGCGTCTCCGTCCTGAGTTTTGCATCCAGGTTGGAAAGCGGCTCGTCGAACAGGAACACGCCTACTTGTTTTACCAGCGCCCGGCCAATGGCGACGCGCTGCCGCTGCCCGCCCGACAGTTGCGCCGGCTTGCGATCAAGCAACGCCTCGATCTGCAGCAACTTTGCCGCCCAGGCGATACGTCGCTCCTGCTCGGCGCGGTCGAGCTTCGCGGCCGCGAGCCCGAACTTGAGATTTCCGCGCACCGTCTTGGTCGGATAAAGGGCGTAGCTCTGGAACACCATGGCGAGCCCCCGATCCTTGGGATCGAGATCGGTCACGTCGCGCTCACCGATCTGGATGCGGCCCGAGCTCACGTCGATGAGGCCCGCGAGCAGGTTGAGCAGCGTGGTCTTGCCGCAGCCGGAGGGCCCTAGCAGCACGACGAATTCCCCGTCCTCGATCTCCAGATCGAGGTTCTTGAGCACGGTCACCCGGCCGTAGGTCTTGTTGATCTTTTCAAACTGCACGCGAGGCATCAGCAACCTACCCTTTGATCGCGCCGGCGGTGATGCCCTGGACGAAGAACCGGCCAAGGACGAAATAGATGACGAGCGGGGGAAAGGCCGTGAGCAGCGCCGCGGCCATGTCGACATTGTAATTGGCCTCCCCGAACGCCGTGACCACCACGTTGGCTAGGATCACGGTCATGGGCTGCGTGCCAATGCCGCCATAGGTGAGGCCAATCAGGAAATCGTTCCAGATCGAGGTGATCTGCAGGATCAGCACCACGATCATGATGTTGCCGCTCATCGGCAGGATGATTTCCGCGAAGATGCGCCAGAACGAGCCCGAATCCACCATCGCGGCGCTGATGATCTCTTGGGGTATGCCCTTGTAGTAATTGCGGAAGATCAGCGTCAGGATCGGCATTGCGAGCACCGCGTGCACCACGGCGATGCCCCAGATCGTGCCGTAGACGTGGAGGAACCCGGTGATCAGGATCAGCGGCACCATGATGATCTGGAAGGGCACGAAGGCGCACAGGAAGAGGATGAAGAGGAAGCTATTGGCCCACTTCACATTCCACAGCGAGAGCGCGTAGCCCGTGACCGAGGAGAGCCCGATGGAGAGGACTAGGCTCGGGAACAAGATTTCGAGCGAATTGAGGAAACCGACCTTGATGCCCTGGCAATTGGTGCCCGAGCAGGACTTGTCCCAGGCGGTTACCCAGGCATCGAAGTTCAGGCGCCAGGGCAGCCCGAAGATGTCGCCTTGCCGGATCTGGTCCATGCTCTTGAGCGAGGTGACCACGATCACATAGAGCGGCACGCAGAAAAACAGCGCGCAAATGCCGAGGAACACCAGGATCGCAACGGAGCGGCCCGTGATCCGCTTCTTCTTGCGCGGAAAGGCGACGGGCTCGTCCAGCGAATGGCTGTGTTGCAGCGAGGTATCGGCGATGGTGGTCATTGAACCCTCGCCTCCTGTCGGCGCTGCTGCCAGGCGGTGAGCAGCACGAGCGGCAGGAAGATCGCCACGGTGATCGCCAGCATCACCACGGCGGCGGCCGAGGCGAGCCCGAGATTCGCCTTCTGCCAATAGGCGTCGACCGTGTAGTAGGCGGGCACCCAGGTCGACTGCCCCGGGCCGCCATTGGTCATGGCGTAGACCATGTCGTAAGCCTTTACGACGCCCAGCGAGAGCAGGATGGCGCAGGTCAGGAAGGTGAACTTCATCATCGGGATGATGATCTCGATATAGAGCCGCCAAAAGCTCACGCCGTCGAGCTTTGCGGCGCTCCAGATCTCGGTGTTGATGGATTTAAGGCCCGACAACATCAGCGCCATGTAGAAGCCCGAGCCCTGCCAGACAGTGCCCAAAATGATGCCGTACATGGCCGTCTCCTTGTAGGAGAGCCAATCGAAGCTGACCCAGGTGAGCCCGATCTGGTGCAGGAAATTCTGCACCCCGAGCGTCGGATTGAAGAGCCAGCGCCAGGCAAGGCCGGTGACGATCAGGGAGACCGCGAGGGGGTAGAGAAAGACGGTGCGAAAGATCCCCTCGCCGCGCTTTTCTCGATCGATCATGGCCGCAAGGATGAAGCCGAAGACGATGGCCAGCAGGCTGCCGCCCCCCAGCACGACCATATTCCTGAGCGCCGTGAGGAAGATGTCGTCGTTCAGCAGCCGGTTGTATTGCCGGGCCCACTCGGACCAGTTGATCGCATAGTCGGCAAAGCGCCGGCTGCGGGTCAGCGACATCCAGATGGTCCAGCCGATCGAGCCGGCAAACGCTACCGTCGTCACGGCAACGGCCGGCGAAAGCGCAAGCTGCGGCGACCATCGGCTCCAGCGAAAGGCCATGGCAATCCCCTCCCGCGCCGCCCGTGGATCAAGCCACGAACAGCGCCCTCCGTCCCTTTTGGGATCGTATTATCGTTAAAGCTAAATACCTCTCTCCGGCTTCGTCAACCGGTTACTTTTATCCACCAATAAGCGTTCCCTCTGACGATGACATCGGACTCTCTTGCTCCCATTTTTGCGACTCGCGCACTGATTCAATTGTTTTGCTATGATTTAGGGCGATCGGCAACGCGACAACGGAGGCCGGGAACGTCCAGTCGCAGCACGAACCTCATTGACAACCGGCGCTCTCTGGGATGACGTCCAGCCGTATTAACGTTAGCACAGCGATGCTGCACGACGCTGGAGCGGCGACCACGGGAGGATTGTGATGCAGGGAATCAACGGCCTGGGCCACGTGGCGATCAAGGTGACGGACCTCGAACGCTCGCTCGACTATTACGTCAACAAGCTCGGATTTCCCGAGATGTTGCGGCTGACCAAGGATGACGGGTCTGTCTGGCTCGTTTATCTGCGGATCACGGACGAGCAGTACCTTGAGGTTTTCCCCGGCGCCGAAACCAATCAGGCACCGGGATGGAATGCCAACGGTATGAACCATTTGTGCCTGACCGTTGACGACATCGACAAGGTACTGGCGCAGATCGAGGCGGCCGGCCTCACGCTCTTGCTGCCGTTGAAGACGGCCATCGACGGCAACCGGCAGGCCTGGCTCGAGGACCCGGACGGCAACCGTATCGAGTTGATGGAAATGGCCGCCGACAGCCTTCAATACGCGGCGATCAAGCGCCTCCACTCAGAGGGGATGATTGCTTAGGTCGACCATGACCGCCTGCTCGTCCACCCGGCGCATGGGATCGAATTTTATCTCCCGGCAGATTGACGCGGGACAGTTCAGCCCGGCAAAACGGCAACCAATGAAAACAATTTCCGACAGTTTCGACGCCCGGCGGTTTCCATCGGCCGGGCTTTTCCACGTGTGGGGGCAAAAGCGCTCCGCCGCAAGCGGCGGCCGGCTGCCACGCGCCCAGAGCAAACACCTTGCCTAAGGCCATCGTCCGCCTGCGGGACATTGCCGAAAAGACCGGGTTTTCGACCAACACCGTATCGCTCGCCCTGCGGGAGAGCCCCAGGATCCCCCTCGAAACACGAGCCATTATCCGGTCCGCCGCGCAGGAACTCGGCTATGTTCCTAACTATGTGGCAAAATCCCTGGTCAGCAGGGAGACTCGGACGATCGGCCTGGTGCTGACCGATATCCTCAATCCGACGTTGACGCACACGGCGCAGGCTGTCGAGATCGCCCTGGCTGAGCGTGGCTATGGCACGCTGTTTGCGACCTCGAACAACACCTTGGCTGAAGAGATCAAGGTCGTGGAGATGTTCCGGTCGCGCCAGGTCGACGGCATTCTGATCTATCCAGCCCGGCATCACGATCTGGAACATCTGAGACCGTTGCGGCGGGCGAACTATCCGCTCGTGTTGCTGATTGCGGACCCCGACGCTGGGATCGACGGCGTCAGCGTCAACGACCGGAGCGGCGGGTTCCAGGCGACGCGCTATCTCATCGGTCTCGGTCATCGCCGCATCGGTTTTCTCGATGCCTCGCACCCCAACGGCAACGACGAGAAGCTGGAGGGCTATCAGGAGGCGCTCCGCCAGAGCGGCATTCCCTTTGACCCCGACCTCGTCGTTGCCACCAACGGCCACTACGCCCGGCACGGGTACTTCGGGCTCGATACCCTGATGGGTGGCCCCAAGCGACCCACGGCCGTGTTCAGCGACAACGATTCACTGGCACTTGGCGCCCTCCACTGGTGTCACAAGCACAAGGTTCGCATACCCCAGGATCTGGCGATCATGGGGTATGACAACATCGCCTTCACCGAATTCGGCGAGCCCCCGCTTTCGACGGTAAATTACGATGTCGATGCGGTTTCACGCATGGCCGTCGATCGGCTGATGCGGCTGATCGGCGCCGGCGATCAACTCCCGGAGCCACGCATCACCTTGATCGACCCCGAATTGATCATTCGCGAGAGCACGTAAGCGACGCCTTCGGATCCGGTGTCACGCGCTGATATCACGCCGTTGGCCAAACCTGCACCAAGGTCCGGTGGCTGTGAATACTGATCCAATTCTGACCCCACACGCCGTTCTGGAAGTCGCCCGTCCCCTTAAAAATTACTGGCGACCGTATCGTGACCCCGGCGCCGATCAACGTTGAACCGGAGCGCCAATTCACAATCTTGGCTTCAAGGCAACGCAACTCCGATAATCCGGCGTTTGGCATCGCGCCTTCGACACCCCGCAACTACGCTAATCGTGCCGGTGTAGTGGCAATGAAACCGTGTCGCCTAAGGCAGTGGGCCGATCAATGTCTTGGCTGCTAAGCGGCTCAGGCGATTGCCCCTGCCAGATCCGGCAGATCAAAGCTTTGGCACGCCAATCGGGATCGGGAGACCCAGCCCCCAGCCAACGGTCACGCGGAACGGCGGCAGCCGCCTCCCACACCGCCCCGCTGCGTCCGAGAAGTGCCGGAACAGCGGGAAGCGGCTGAGTGCGAGGCCGTCAAATTACCTCGAGATAGTCCCGGTCCGGCAGCGGCTCGAACGGCACGGCTGGCAGGGTCTGGTACCAGAAGGCGACCGACGCGATATCGTCCTGAAGCGGCAGGTAGCGGCGGCGATCGTGCTTTTCGGTGCGCCAGCCGATCGCCTGGATGGTGACCTTAAGATCGCTTTCGAAGCGGATCGGGTCGGTCAGGTGCCAGCGATACATGCCAAAACGCTGCTGGCTGCGGTACGTGCCGTCGGGCCTGAGCACCTGCGGCATGCCGGAATAGGGCGAGGTGAACTCGCGGTAGCGGCTGTCCATAGTCTCGTCGACGACGCCGCCATCGAAATTATAGGCGCCGCAGAAATAATCTTCGGTACCGGTGCCGCAGATGGTCGGAAACTCCTTGTCCCCGTCCATGAAAAATTTGATCTCGCCCTCGCCCCACCAGCCGGCATTGTTGACGCCCCAAGCCATATAGGTGCCGACATACTGGCCGCGGCCCTTGATGCCGTCGACAATGATGTAGTCCTCCTGGAACGGCAGCGGGTTGGTGCGGCGGAACTTGGCGTGGAAATAGGCCGCGTCCTCCGGCACCTCGGTCAGGGTGTAGTTGAGTTGGTAGTAGATGATGCCGATGTTTTCCGGGTCGCGGTTTTCGATGGTGACCCGGGCGCGTTTTCTGAATGGCATCTCCCAGTAACAGTTGAAGGCGCGGCCGGGATTGACGCAGACCGCCAGCGATGAAACCTGGGCGAACTGGTTCCAGCCGGAGCAAAAGAAGTCGCCGATCGGCGCTTCAACCGAAGGGTTCTCTTGATCATCCCAGTAGATGCGGAGGATCAGGTCGCGCCACCTGAGGTGGGCCGTGGTCAACCAGAACTGCTGAATAGCGCCCATTCCGGTGATATCGGCGAGCACGCGGGTCTCGCCCGGCTCGATGCGGATCGACGGGGAGACTTTCCAGCCTAGGCCAGAGCCATCGGGCCCCAGGCCACGTGCGTGGATAGCGCCGGTGCCCTCGATCGCCATACCGCCCTTGCCCTTTTCACCGGTGAGGTTCTCCGGCGAGATGGAACGGGTCCTAGCTGAGGAGAGCCGATAGAGATTGCCGAGGTTCGAGCCGAGCCCGGAAAAGCTGGTGGTCATTTTGCTCCCTGATGGTCGTGGCGGCTCATTTGAGGCCGCTGGTCTTGATGGATTCCATGATCTGACGCTGGAAGATCACGAAGAGGATGAGCATGGGCGCTGCGACTATCGTCGAGGCGGCCATGATATAGTTCCAGGATGCCGAATACTGGCTCTTGAAGTTGGCTATGCCGACCTGCACGACCCAGAGCTTATCGTCAGAGGCCACGGTCAGCGGCCAGAGGAACGAATTCCAGTTGGCGAGGAAGAACAGGATCGCGAGCGAGGCGACGATCGGCTTGCTCAGCGGCAGGATCACGCTCCAGTAGATGCGCCAGTAGCCGGCGCCGTCGATCACCGCCGCCTCCTCCAACTCACGCGGCAGCGACAGGTAATATTGCCGCAGCAGGAAAATGCCGAAGGCGTTGAAGATCGAGGGGACGATCAGGCCGGCATAGGAATTGAGCATCCCCATCGTCCGCACCAGGATGAACAGGGGCACGATGATCACCGGCAGCGAGACGAGGAAAGTCGAAAAGATCAGCACGAAGATCGTCTCGCGGCCCGGAAACCGGAGCCGGGCCAGCGCGTAACCGGCCATGGTGTGAAACCACAGCGCCAGCACCGTCACCACGGCCGAAACGAAAAAAGTGTTGAGCAGGTAGCGGACGAACGACACCTCGGTCAGCACATAGACGAAGTTGTTCCAGGTCGGCGCCTTGGGCACCAGATTGGGCTGGAATACCTCGGCCGGTCCCTTGAAGGCGATCGACACCATGAACAGCAGCGGGAAAATCGTCATCAGCGCCAGGATCAGTGCCACCAGCATCCAGACCAGCCGCACAAGGTTGACCTGGCTGCGGGAGAACAGCACGACGTTACTCATTGTCGAAGCGCCCGCCCCGCGTCAGGAGGAACAACACGCCCGTCAGCAGCAGCAGGATGACCACGAGAATGGAGGCCATGGCGGCCGCATAGCCGAAGGCGCTGTACTGAAAGGCCTGCTGGTAGATGTAGGTGATCATCACCGAGGTGGCATTGGCCGGCCCCCCCTTGGTCATCACGAAGATGAGGTCGAAGGCCTGCGAACCGGCGACGGCGGCGACCAGCGATACGAGCAGCACGAAAAAACTGGTCGGCCGGAGCAGCGGCATGGTGATGTGCCAGAAACTCTCGACCGCGCTGGCGCCGTCGATCTTGGCCGCCTCGTAGTATTGCCGGGGAATGTCCTGCAGGCCGCCGAGGAAGATCAGCATGTAGAAGCCCATCAGGAACCAGACGCTGACGAACACGGTAGTGTAGAGCGCCAGATTGGGGCTGCCGAGAAGCGATACGCCGCCGAGACCCAGGAAAGTGAACAGACGGGCAAGCATGCCGATCTTGTCGGCGCTGAGAAACTGCCAGATCAGCGCGATGACGACCAGGCTGACCATTTGCGGCGCGAAGAACAGCGAGCGCATCACGGTGTTGAAGCGGTTTGTCTTCTGCACCAGCAGCGCCAGGCCGAGCCCCGCGATGTAGAGAGAGGGCACCAGCAGCACAACGTAGAGCGCGGTCACCTTCATGCATTGCCAGAACAGCGGATCTCCCATCATCCGCCGGTAGTTGGCGAGACCGATGAAAGTGAAGGTGCCAAAACCATTGACGTCGAAGAAGCCGATGGTCAGCGCCAGCAACATCGGCACGCCGACGAAGACCAGCAGCCCCAGCGCGTCGGGCAGGATGAAGAGGTAACCGGCGATCATCTCGCGTTTTCGCGCGCTGAGGCCGGGGGCGCGGGGGCGGACGATCGCTTTGGTGGAGATGTTGGTATCAGTTGCCATGGAAAATCCGACGCTCGTGGTCCCATCGTCTCCCTCCGCGTATGAGGGGAGGGATCAAGGGGGGGCAGGGCCACGGACGCTGCGTATGCGGCCCCCTCACCCTCTGTCGGCCCCCCCTCTCCCGCAAGGGGGGGAGGGAAGGTTGGCACGAACCATGCTCCAACCATCGTCCTTCTCCCCTTCGGGGCGAAGGTGCCCGACGGGCGGATGAGGGTGGGCCACAGCTCAAGCCGCCCGAATTCGCCATCACAGCATCGGCGCGCCCTTGTACGTCGAAAGGAACGCATCGAGTTGCTTGCTGGCCGCAGTGGCCGTAGCCTGCGGATCGGCGCCGCCGAGCTGGGTCTGCTGAATGGCGTCGGAGATGATTTTGTAGACCTCCGGCGGCAAGCGGGGCTCTCCGCGGGTGCCGGGCAGGATGTCTTTGGCGAAGAGGGCGAGGTTCCCCTTGTCGAATTCCGCAGAGCCCTGTTTCAGCGCGCTGGCGCGGGTCGGCATGTCGGACTTGGCGACGGTGCACCAATCCACCACGCGCTGGATGGAATCCTTGTCCATCGACGCGAGCGCCCAGGCGATGAACTTGCCGGCCGCCTCGGGGTTTTTGCCCTTGGCGTTGGCCACGAAGGCCCAGCCGCCGCCGACGGTAACGTATTTGCCACCCGGCGGGGTCGGCAGCTTGAAGATGCCATAGGGGACGTCCTTGGCGTTGTTGTCCATGGCAGAAATGCCCCAGATGCCGACATTCTGCATCGCGCAATAGCCCGAGCCCAGCATGGCTGCGACATCACCGCCACCTCCGCCCAGCAACTGCCGCGGGGCGGCGCCGGAGTTGATCGCGTCTTGCCAGAGCTTCAGCGCGGCAACCGTTGCCGGCGAGTCGAAGGCGCTCTTGCCGTCGGCGCTCTGGAAATCGCCGCCGCCCTGCCACATGAACGGATACCACGTGAAGTTCTGGTAGTAGCCAGGGGTGGTTTCGAAAACCAGGCCGTAGCGGTCGGATGTGGTCAGCTTCTTGCCGACTTCGAGGAGTTCATCCCAGGTCTTGGGAATGTCGTTCTCGTTGAGCTTGGCGTCCTCGAAGGCTTTCTTGGAATAGTAGAAAGCCATCGGCTCCAGTTCCATCGGGATGCCGTAGATCCTGTCGTCGACCTTGCGGCTGGCGATCACGCCCTCTGGGAAATCGGCCTGCGCCTCGGGCGATATATAGGGGGTGAGGTCGAGCAGGACGCCGCCATTGTAGTAGCGGAGGAAATCGCCGGGCGAGATCAGGAAGATGTCGGGCCCCTGCCCCGAGGCGAATGCGGTCGATAGTTTGCTGCCGTTCATGTAGTCGGTGTTCGGCACGTAATCGAGCTGGACCTTGACGTCGTGGCTCTTGTTGTAGTCGTCCGCCATCTTGAGGAACCAGTCGACCTGGGTTTTCACCTCGCCGCCCGGCGCATAGAAATTCCAGAAATCGAGTGGCGAGCTATCGGCTGCCCGAGCGCTCAGTCGGCTGACGAACGGAAAGCCGGTGATGCCGCCAAGTGCGCCGGCAGCGGTGAAGGTCGCGCCGCCCTGCAGGATTGCCCGGCGGGACCATCGCGATGGTTTCTCTTTATTGTTGCTCATGGGTTCTCCTCCCTTTGAGATTGTCAATCGGTTGCTGTGCCGTGGCCGGACCTCCCCGTCCCGCCACGGCACCTTGCTCAGGCGGTATCCTCGATGATCAGCTTATGCGGCACGATTTCCCGGCGTGGTGGGCCATCGTATTTTCCACCGAGTCGCTCCAGCAGCATCTGGGCGGCTCGGCTGGCCAATTCGGCCGGATTGGTGCCTGCGCGCGTCAGCCGTGGCCGCACATATTGCAGATGCGGCAGATCGTCGAAGGTCGCGACCGCAATATCGTCCGGTACGCGCAGACCGCGGTCGTAGAACTCGGCCAAAGCCGCGGATGTCATCAGGTAACTGGCGAAAAATACTGCCGACGGCCGTTCCTCCCTGGGCATGTCCAGGATCCAGCGCGCCGCTTCCTGCCCCGCGGGCGGCAGGTAAGTGCCTTCATATCGCAGGCTCGCAATTGGCGGCGCACCGCTATCACCCAGGCCCTGCTCAAACCCGGCGGCGCGCGACATCGCCTCCTTGAAAAATGCCGGCCCGGTGACGTGGGCGACGCGCCGGTGTCCCTTTTTGGCCAGATGCGCGCCCATAGCGTAGCAGCCACCGAAATCGTCAACTTCGACGCTGTCGACGGCCCGGTTGGGCAAGTCGCCGATGAACACCGCGGGAAAATCGATCCGCGTCAGCTCATCGTGCAGACCGTGCAGGGCGAAGTCGCCAACGATCATGCCGTCGACTCCCTTGCTCCGGATCTGGCGCAGATACTCCTGGCCGAGCTTCTGCGAATTTCCGCTCGGCACATCCGTATTGATGATGAGCATATCGATGCCCGCCGCTTCCAGCTCCATCTGCGCCGTCTTCACCAGTGCGGTGTAGAAGGAGTTGAGGATGTCCGGGATCAGCATGGCGACAAGGTTGGTGCGTCCGGTCCTGAGGCTCTGCGCTTGGCGGTTCGGAACGTAGCCCAGCTCGTCGATGGCCCTTTGCACGCGTTCGCGCAGCGGCTTCGATACCCGGTCGGCGTGGTTGATCACGTGCGATACCGTCGTCCGCGATACTCCGGCCCGCTCCGCGACCTTAGAAATCGTGCTCATTTCAAATCCGTACCGCGCTCCAAATCGATTTGCAAATTGATTTCTTGTGCTGCCATCGCACGTCGGGTCCTCTGCATTTTCAGGTCGTAATTGCGGCGGCGGCGTTCTTGATCGCCTGGCGGATGCGAATATGGCATCCCGCATGGGGCCGGCTTGGCAATAGCCGCTACCCGGCGACCTCTATCAATCGCTGACTTGGGACAGAGGCAAAGAGCTTGCCGATCATCAGCGACTGACTTTGGCCACCGACGTCGGGATCTACTCCTGCGACCCTTGATCGCCTTGGCAGCGGGGCTCGAACGAAAACACCAATTGATTGCCGCGCCAAGCACGGACAGGCAAAGCTCAGCGATCGCACGCCAGCTCAACGAACGGCCAAGAACGTGTGTGTTGCAGCGATCTGTGGAGCCCACCGCCCAAAGCGCACACACCGGGTCGGTCGGTGTTGTGGTAGGCGATGCACTTCAGATGCGTCCGCCAATCGTGTCATCGCGCGAGAGATTGACGACATAACCGGCGACCTGGGACGCCTGCGCCGACAAGCGTCAGGTCGAACTTCGAAGCTATCTCGCGGGCCGTCTGCTCGGAACCGGTGCTGCCCGAGACGCCCGCGCGCAAAAAATAGGCACCAGCAAAATGGCTCCTAGAGCCACTCACAGGAGGGTGCAAAGTCCAGGCCCAACGCTCCCACGACAACGTGGCGAAGTCGCGCCCGCTCGGGCGCCTTGCTTGGCGGCACCGAGATCATGGAGGCTGATTCCGATCTCACCCCTATGACAGCTCGCCGGCGAGCACCTCGGTCCGTTCGACCCAGAAACCATTGTCCAGCCCAACCGACACGGTGACCTTGTCGGGGCCGTCGAACTCGAGCTTCCAGTTGCGTGAGAACGGCGTCTCGATGCACTGCTGCCTGATCTCGAGGGTGCGCGCATCGGTCCACCCGGCCCGGCTTTCGAGCCTTGCCTGCTGCATCTCCTCATGCGGCCACATATGGGTCAGGCCGGGGAGCCAGGCGGTGCGGCCTGCGGGGAGCAACTCGGCGCCGCCATCGCGGCGTTCGACATTCATGTCGATAGAGTTGGCCGAAAAGGACAGCGTCACCGCCGAGGCGCCTATGAGATTGTAGGAAAGCGTAATCTTGCGACCGTTGACCTGGGTCGCAAGCGACGGATCGGTTGGGAGGAACGCCGGCAGCGCCACCATCTGCGAGGCGAGCGCATCCTTGAGCCGGGCCTGCGCGGTCGCATTCTCGGGCAAGGGGCCGACTTTCACGCCCGGAAGCAGGTGCTCGTAAATGAAATCGGGCACGACCCGGTTGTTAGTCACTCCGGCGGTGATGGCGATGACCATGTCCTGTTCGGGCAGCACCAGCGCAAACTGACCGTAGCGACCGTCCATGCGATAAGAATTGTGCCGCGAGCGCCAGATCTGAAAGCCATAGCCCTGCGACCAGTCGTGGGTGGGATCGGTGCCGTTCGATACCTGTTTGGCGGTAGCTTCAGCGACCCAGGCTTCCGTCAGGATACGCTTCCCCCCCCAAACGCCCTCGTTGAGGTAGAGCTGGCCGAACTTGGCTAGGTCTTCCGTCGTCAGCCGTAGGCCCGACGCGCCAAAATTGATGCCGCGCGGGTTCTTCTCCCACGGCGCGTTGGTGATACCGAGCGGCTGGAACAGGCGCGGCTCGAGATATTCCTTCACCGACATGCCGGTGCGGGCGGTGATCATGGCCGCCAGCACATAACTCGCGCCGGAATTATAGAGGAAGTGCGTGTTCGGCGGGTACTCGATCGGAATGCCGAAGAAAATCTTGACCCAATCCTCGCGCGGCAGGGCGCGCATGATCTCCATCGTGTCGACGGCGTGCCCGGTCGCCATGGCGAGCAGGTGCCGCACCTTGACGCCCTGCATGTTGCGCTTGTCCTCGTCGGACGCGATGTTCGGGAAGACGGCCGTGATCTCCTCGTCGAGGCTCGCCCTGCCCTCGGCAACAAGCATGCCGATGGCGGTTGCCGTCACCGATTTCGAGACCGAGAACATCATGTGCGGCTCGTCGGCCGTATAGGGCGACCACCAGCCTTCGGCGATGACCTTACCATGCCGCACCACCATCAGGCTGTGGAAGGCGTACTGGTTGGCCGCCTCGACAAGCGCGTTGATCGCGGCCGAGTCGACGCCCTGCGATTCCGGCGTGGCGCGCTCGAATTTTGATGCTGCAGTCATAGAATTATCCCTTCTCGGCGCCGGCCGTTTGGCCAGCCACCAGGTAACGCTGTGCAAAAAGGAAGACCATCAGGATCGGCAGGATCGAGACGATGGCGGCGAGGGCGACTTCGGGGGCGTGGATCGGCACGCTCGAAGGATTGCCGCCGCTGATCGCCCCCGTCGAGCTGACGAGGATCTGAAGGCCGGTCTGAAGTGTCGCCAAACTCTGGTCATTGAGCATGATGAACGGCAGGAAGAACGCATTCCACGCCCCGACGAAGCCGAAAAACGCCACCATGGCGATCGCCGGCCAGGCCAGCGGCACGAAGATCCGCATCATGATGCCGAATTCGGAACAGCCATCGAGACGCGCCGCTTCGATTATCGAATCCGGAACGCTGGCCTTGGCGTAAAGGTAGATCAGATAGACGCCAAAGGGGTGAAAGGTCAGCGGCAGGATCACGGACCAGGGGGTGTTGGTCAGGTTGAACGCCGACATTTCGAGGTAGAGCGGCAGGATGAGCGCCGCGCTCGGGACAATCATCGTCAGCAGGGTGACGAACAGCACGACGTTGCTGCCCTTGAATGGCAGCTTGGCGAGCGCGTAGCCCGCAGGCACCGCCACCGAAAGCGACACCGCAAGGCTGAGTGCGGTGTACCAGACGGAGTTGAGCGCCCAGGTCCAGATGATGCCGTTGTCGTAGCCGAAGAGATTCGAGGCCGAAATGCCGAGCTGCTGGAAACTGCCGAAGGCCATTGGTGGCATGTATTGCAGCCCGTTGGTGGTCTTGGTCGGCGCCAGCAGCAGCCAAACGATCGGCAGCCCGAAAAACAGGATCGCCAGGACGAACAGCAGGTTGCGGGCGGCCGGGCCGACAATCTTGTCTGTGCGCACTAGCGATCCCCGATCGAATAGAATTTGGTCTTGGTGATGATGAGCACCGCGAGCGCCACGCAGACGAGCAGCAGCAGGATGGCAAGCGCCGAAGCTCGGCCGTAGTTCGACTGGTCCGTGGCATAGGAATAGACGAGCTGGTTGATCGACCATGTCCGGCTCACCTGTCCGGGCGCGCCGGCCGAAATAACGGTCGGTTCTACGAACAGCTGGAAACCCTGCGCCAGCGAAATGATGAGGATGAAGGCAATGTAGCTCCGGATCAGCGGCAGCTTGATGTGCCAGACCGTGTCCCAGGCACTGGCGCCATCGAGCACGGCGGATTCGATCACCTCCTGCGGGATGCCGACCAGCGCCCCATAGACGACGACGATCCAACCGCCGGCGCCGGCGGCCGTGCCCATCACCGACAGCAGGAGCGCAAAAGTCTGGTCGGACAGGAACGACCCACTCTTGTCGGCGAACAGTTTTAGGAAGGGACCGATCGGGCTGACCGCGGGCGACGACATGAATAGCCAGAGCAGCGCCGCGGACGAGCCGGTCACGGCGCCCGGCACGTAGGTGACGAACCGGGTCAGCGCCGCGAACTTGGTGCGCTTGGCATCCATTGCGAGCGCCAGCACGAACACCACCACGAGCAGCAACGGCAGCCAGATCAGCAGATACTTGGCGACGTTCCAGCTCGCCCCGGGTAGGCGATAATCCCGCAGGACATCGAGGAAATTCTGGGTTAGCGAGAAATAGGGATCACTGACCGGCGAGGTGACGCTGAACGCCTGGTAGAGCCCATAGACTGCGGGCGCGATACCGAAAGCGATGAGGACCACAAGATAGGGGGCGACGAACCCCCACCCGGCGGGGACCCGCAAACGGGTCTTTGCACGGGTGGCAAGCTTGCTGGGCATCGGGAGGGCCTGGCTACTGCGTGACGGTGTAGCCAGCCGACTGGGCGGCCTGCAGCAACTGATCGCCCCAAGCCTTGAGGGATCCAGTCATGTCGGTCGCGCCATTGGCGATCACCGTCTGGTTGAAGGCATCGAGCGCCTGTGTCTGGTAGCGCACATAGCCGTCGGCCGGGTTGATCTTGGAGCCGGCGTCCTTGAGCACGGAGCTCGGATCGGCCGCATACCAGGAATCGACCGCCTTGGCCTTGAGCCAGATATCGGCGCTCGGCCCGTAAGCGGGATAGGTTGCCTGCGTCTTGGCAATGTCAGGGCTCGTCGTCATGCCGACGGCGAAATCGACCGCCGCCTTGACGTTGCTGGCCCGGTTCGACACGACCCAGATGCCGCCGCCGACGGCGCCGGACCAATTGCTGCTCTCACCCGACCAAGTCGGCATCGGGGCCGCCGCGAACTTGCCCTTGGCGTCGAAATCGGTGCCGGAATTGGTGGTCATCGGCTTGAAGGCGTAGTCCGCGACCCATGAGGCACCGATCATGCCGACGACTTTGCCCGATGCGACCTGCGTGGTGTAGTTCTTGTCGAACAGGTCCAGCGTCGACAACGAGCCGTTGGCGATCATCGGTCCGATGACCTCGCCGACACGGGCGCATTTCGGGTCAGCGGTGTTGATCCGGACGTCGGCAAGGCTGGTGGCGTCGATTACCGGGCAACCGCTGGAGCCGAAGAACGCATCGACGCCATAGCGACCGTTGACGGTGCCGAGATTATAGCCCGGATGCTCCTTGGCCAGCTTGTCGCCGAGCGCCTTGAATTCGTCGAAGGTCTTGGGCGGCGTATAGCCCCACGCCGCGAATTGCGGCTTGTTGTACCAAAACACCGTCTGGCCGATATCGTTGCCCAGGCACATGACCTTGCCGCCATAGGTGCAGCGGGCCAGGGTCGTGCCGAACCCATCCATGGTCGCCTTGGGAACGACGGTGTTGAGCGCCATCGGAAAGCTGATCGGACGCGCCGAAAGCGTCGCGAGTTCGTCGGGAGTGCCCAGGAATACCACGTCGGGGATGCCCGACTTGGCCTTTACGGCGAGCGCGATCTTGGAGGTGTTGCTGCCTTGCGAGGGATCGACGACATCGATCGTGATGTTCACGTCCGGATGTGCCGCCTTGTAGGCCTGCGCCTGGGGCTCGCGATTGGCATCGACCCAAACGGTAATCGGCGCCTTCGGATCGTCGGCAAAGGCGCTGAAGGCCGTCGCCAAGGCGATCGCACTACCTGCAACGACCGCAAGCGCCGTACTGTCTTTTCGCATAGTCACTCCTCCAGAGTTATTCGTTCGATGAGACCGCGTGGGCCGGCCCAAGTCTTACGGACGGGCAGGTCTCAAATTGCTCAACTGCAACGGAATTCGCGCGCAGCCGCAGGCCGTGGCCAACCCGACTCTGTCGGCGGCACCGCGCGCAAGACGTCCTTGCATGAAAACTGTAAGTTCGACCGCCTCCCCAAGCCTCCACTTGGCAATCGATTTCTCAGACGGTAGTAGCGGGATTTGGCACTGTCAATAGTACCCTCCGCCGCTATTGCGAGCCGGTGAGCAGGCTGGCGCAGGCATTAGGGAGCGAGACGGCGGGAACTTTCCCTGACGACCAGCATGGTAGACAGGGTGATGCGCCTCGGCTGGCCGGGGGCCACTCCCATGACCTGCTGCATGAGCATCTCGGCCGCCTGCGCGCCGATGTCATAGGCGGGCTGCGCGACAACCGACATTGGAGGGCTGACGAATTGTGCCCAGGGCGTGTCGTCGAACATGATTAGACCTATGTCCTGGCCGACGGCCAATTTCCTGCGTTTGATTTCGCCCAGCACCCCAAGCGCCATCTCGGCGTTGGCAACGAAGAGCGCATCGGGCGGCGTTTCGAGGTCGAGCAGTTCGGCCGCGGCGACGAGGCCGCCCCGCTGCCGGAAGGCGGCGCAGCGGTAGAGTTGTTCAAGGTCGTTGGCGCGCACCGCATCGAGATAGCCGTCGAGTCGATCCCGGGCCGTCGCCGCATCCTCCGGCCCGGTAATGCAAGCCGGTCGGCGCCAGCCGGCGTCGATCAGGTGCTCCGTAGCCCGCCTGGCGCCCTCGCGCGAATGCACCATGATGGCATCGGTCTCCTCGCGCAGCGGTCGGTCGATCACTACCAGCGGGATCGAGGCGCTTCGTAGCCGGCTCACATCGGTGGCAGCGCTGTTCGGTGAGAGAATGACACCGGCCACCTGCTGCTGCTCCGCAGCGCCCAGGTACACCGCTTCCTTGGCGCGGTCCTCGTCGGCGTTGCACAGCAGCACGGAATAGCCGTTGCGCCGGGCGACATCCTCGACCCCACGCGCGACGGCAGTGAAAAACGGATTGCCGATGTCCGATATGATCAATGCCAACAGATCGCTGCGCTTGCGCCTGAGATTTCGCGCCACACCGTTAGGGCGATAGCCCAGCTTGGCGGCGGCCGCCTCGACCCGCGCGACATATTCGGGATTGACGCTCGCCTTGTTGTTGAGCGCACGCGAAACGGTTGCCGAGGAGACCCCGGCCTCGCTTGCCACGTCGCTGATCTTGACCATCGCCCTGCCCCCTGCCCCAGCGAACTGCGCGGCTAGAGCTACCTATCTCGATGGCATCGAAAATGGTGCTCCAGGTCGTTGTTTAGTCGCGCCTTCGAGCTCGAATATTCTAAACTACTTTCCGGAACGCACTCTAGACTGTGATCCCGCCCTTTCGCACGATGAGATTGCCATAGGGCCGCCGGTCGCCCGTCTGGACCACCAGCACCGCCGAACGCGCTGCATCATTGAAGGTCGGCATATCTAGCCACTCGACGTCACCGCCGCCGGCCGCCTTGGCCGCATCGATCAGTTCCTCCTGCACCTTGAGCGGCCCTGACGGAGCCAGCATCAGACTGATGGGTTCCCTGGGATCAAGCGGAAAGAGACTGAACAACGCCGAGGCAGCTTCGGACGTGCCTATGCCGGGCAGGCGCTCCACCATCGCCCCAAGCCGGTTGGCCGGGAAATTTGCATCGGCAATTACGAGCAGGTCTCCGTGACCCATGAGGTCAAGTTGCCCAAGTAACCGGCCGCCAATAAGTGGATTTACGCCGAGTAAGATAATGGCCTCCCGTGAAATCGATTTCTGCGGCAAGCCTATCGAGCGGGCGCCACAATTGTCAATTCCATCCCGTCTCCGCCCCCCTTGATCCGCTTCATGCAGTTGCGAAAAGGGTGATTTGGAAACCGGCCCGTGCCGCCTCCAGAACGACCATATGGGCATTGGGTCATGGCAACAATCGACCGCTGAGTGGGCGGCCTCGGGAAATGACGCTCTCTAACCGGTCTGAATTCTCCCCTTTCTGAGGCAACGCCGGCATAGAGCCGTCGACTGGGAATGACCGGAATGGGCGCATTCTGGAATTGTCGGCAGCGTCAGGGCCTTGGCTGACCGACGCCGCGAGGCCTACGCGGTCCACGGCTTCCAACGTCTCGAAGTCAGTATCGGCGACAGGCTCGTCACGCGCGGCACCGACGCGCGTTCACCCTGGCAAGCCAGCGAGTTCCAGCCTACTCGCCCGCCTTCGCCAACGGCGTCACCAGGACAAGGCGACCGTCGCTGCCGCCATCGTCCTCCCGTGGTCGAGCGGTCAGACCGAAGGCCAGATCACCCGTCTGAAGCTGGTGAAACGCCAGATATATGGACGCGGCAAACTCGATCTGCTGCAGGCCAGCCCGGAAGCGGGGTTAACTTTCCACGCCAAACGACAGCCAGATCAAAGGTTTAGTAACCCAATCGCGTCCACCCCCCGGGTGCCAGCCCTCAGCCAGGGTGCCGGCGCCCCCGGTTTCTGTCGCCCGGCCGCCGCCCGGCTGCCCGGCCGCGCGGTCGAGACTCTGGTGCGGGATGGGTGATGTTCCGTGTCACCTCGAGGGCCTCGATCGTCTCCTCGTAACGGAGACGTGCCACACCCAGGAACAGGCAGTCGACGAGGGCTAGCTGCGCGATGCGGCTTACCATCGCACCTGCACGGAGCGGACTTTCGCGCGCCCTGACGATCAGCACTTCGTCGGCGATCAGTGCCAAAGGCGATTTCTCCGCGCTGGTGACAGCAACGCACAGAGCGGCGTGCTGATGGGCGATGTCGAGATACTTCACTGTGTCGGCCGTCGAACCGGAGTGTGAAAAGGCAACCGCCACGGTCCGCTCAGGCGCGAGCGAGGCAGCTGACCAAGCCTCGTGCGAATCGCTCAGCAGGAAGGCGTTTCGACCGATGCGAAACAGCTTGTGGTGCAGATCCTGAGCTACGAACTGGCTCGCCCCGATGCCGAACAAAAGAATACGCCGGGCGCTATCAATCGCAGCGACCACCCGCTCCAATGCCCCATAATCGAGGCTGGAAACGGTTTCGTCGATGGCCAGCATCTCAAGGGAGGCCACCTTGCCAGCCATGTCCTGCAAGCTGTCCGAGCGCGCGACCTCGGCCCCCAGCGCCGCGTTGCCAGAAAACTGGGCGGCCTCCCGACCGAGTTCAGTCGCTAGAGACATGCGAAGCTGCCCATAGCCGCTTAGTCCTACGGCCCGGCAGAAGCGCACCACCGAGGCCACCGAAGTCTGGCTCGCGACGGCCAGCTCGGAGATGCTCTTGTCCAGCACGATCGAGGGGTCGTCCTTGATGGCCATCGCCACCCGTCGCGCTGCCGGCGTCAGAGCAGACAGCGAAGCCTCAATTGTCGACTGTATTCCCATCAGCTCACACCAAATCCAAGTCTGGCCAGAACAGTTCGGCCCATGACGGGCGCAGCCGCCTCTCAAGCCGCTGCACTACCCATCCCTAGGATGAAACAAAAGTTCACGTGGATGCGCAACTCTGAAAATTGTTGACGATCCTTGTCCGCTGCCGCTACCGTCTGACAAACCCTGTGTGGGCGAAGATAGTTGGACACAGAAATCGATGCGCAAGACCCAAGATGTGCAACACCTCGCGGGCCTCGCGGCGGTGACCAGCGCCGCTGCTCCCAGAACGGGTCGGGGACCACAATGATGGCCGACGCTGCCGCCACCAAGCAGGCGCTGCTCTCCGAGCTTGATATGCTCGTCTCCGAGGGCCGCAATCCAGCCAGCATGGAAATCGACCTCCAGCCCGCCACAAAGATCCTGGGCATGATTAATGCCGAGGACCGCCTTGTTCCTGCGGCGGTCGAAAGGGTGATCCCCGAGATCAGCCGCGCCGTCGAGCGAGTGGTCGAGGCGTTTAACAGGGGCGCGCGCTTGATCTACATCGGCGCCGGTACCAGCGGTCGGCTGGGGGTGCTGGACGCAGCCGAGTGCCCGCCCACATTCGGTGTGCCGCCCGGGATGGTCGTGGGGCTGATCGCAGGCGGCCTCGACGCCTTGGTCAAAGCCGCCGAGGGGGCGGAGGACGATGCCGATGCGGGCGGGCTGGCGCTGCGCGGCATAAACCTCGCCAAGGACGACGTGGTGGTCGGCATCGCCGTCAGCGGGCGGACGCCCTATGTCATTGGCGCGCTGAACTATGCGCGCGACATTGGCGCCACGACGGTTGCGCTCACCTGTAATCCCGACTCGACCATTGCCCGGATGGCCGACATCTCGATCGCCCCGGTGGTCGGGCCCGAGGTGTTGACCGGTTCGACCCGGATGAAATCTGGGTCTGCGCAGAAGCTTGTGCTCAACATGTTGAGTACGGCAAGCATGATCCGCATCGGAAAAATCTACCAGAACCTGATGGTGGACCTGAACCCGAGCAACGAAAAACTCGTAGCCCGCGCGGCGCGGATCGTCATGCAGGCGACCGGCTGCCGGCTGGAGCAAGCCGAAGATGCGCTGGCGCGCACCGCAAACGACGTGAAACTGGCGATCCTCCTGATTGCCACCGGGCTGCCGGTCGCTGCGGCGGAGACGGCGCTTGAGGAAACGGGCGGTTTCCTCCGACGGGCGATCGAAGCCCACGCTAAGTGAATTCGACCGGTCGCGACGAAGCGCCGCGATCGGGAGAGACGAGGGGATGATCATGAAGACTGGGGAGACAACCATGCATTGGACGAAATCTCGAAAGCTTTTTGCGGCTGCGCTCTCGCTGGCGTTGCTCGCGCCCGCCGCCGCCCTGCCGGCAGAGGCTGCAACGCTTCGCCTCGCCTGGGCGCAGGACGCCACCGGCCTCGACCCGCAAAAGCAGACCGCATTTTCCTCGCTGCGCCTGCTCGAACTGATCTATGAGCCGCTGGTGCAGCTCGATCCCAAGCTCAATGTCGTGCCCGGTGTCGCGAGCAGCTGGCAGTTCGCTCCCGACGCCAAGACCCTGACCTTCAAGCTCAACCCCAAGGCCAAATTCAGCAGCGGGGCACAGGTCACCTCCGCAGACGTCAAGGCCTCCTTCACCCGCATCCTCGACGAAAAGACCTCGGCTGCGGCGCGCTCCAATTTCCTGTCGATCGACAGCATGGAGACGCCCGACCCCGAAACCATTGTCTTCCATCTCAAGACCGCCGACGCCCCGATCCTGGTCGCCATGGCCAGCGTCAACGCGGCCATCCTCCCCGAAAGCGAAATCGAGGCCGGCACCATCGGCACCAAGGCGATCGGCTCGGGTCCATTCAAGCTCGATTCCTGGGATCCGAATTCCAAGGAAGTGCTGAGCGCCAATCCGGACTGGGCCGGCGGCAAGACCGGTGTCGACGGCATCACCATTTCGGTCCTGCCGGACGAGACGGCGATACTGGCCTCGCTCCGCGCCGGCCAGACCGATTTCGCCCTGCTGAACGACCCGCTCGTCGCAACCCTTGTGCAGCAGGAACCCAGCCTGCAGCTCAACCGCGAACCCGGCCTTGCCTATAACGTCTTGCAGCTCAACCCAGCGCACAAGCCGATGGATAACCTCAAGGTGCGCCAGGCTATCTCCTGCGCCATCGACCGGCAGGACGTCATCGACACCGCGCTCGCCGGCGAAGGCAAGGTCACGGGCCCCCTCACCATGCCGGCCTTCGCCGAGGATCCCAATTCGCTCTTCTGCTACAAACAGGATCTGACCAAGGCCAAGGAACTCATGAAGGAGGCTGGCGTCCATGGCTTCACGGCGACCGTGATCGCCGCGACAGGCGAGCCACCCTATGCTTCGGCTGAGGCGCAGGTGCTGCAGAACCAGCTCGCCGCGATCGGCATCAAGCTCAACATCCAGATGATGGAGCTCAACGTCTATGTCGACCGCTGGCTGAAGGGCGACTTCGACCTGGCCGTAGCCCAGAACGGCGGCCGTCCCGATCCGTACCCGATGTACAATCGTTACTTCATGAAGAACGGCAATCTGCTCAAGGTTTCCAACTACACCGACGACGAGCTCGATGGCCTGTTGCGACAGGGCCAGGCCGAGACCGACCCGGCCAAGCGGGTCGAGATCTTCCACAAATTCGAGCAGCACCTCGCCGAGATGTCTCCCTGGGTGTGGCTGTCGACCTCCTACGGCTACACTGCCCAGCTCAAGACGGTGGAGGGTTTTGAACCCTCGCCCACCGGCACGTTGTTCTCCCTGGCGCACGTTACCCTGCAACAGTGACAGCCTTGCGGGGCGGGGCCTTTTAGGTCCGCCCCGCTTGGATTTGTCGGGGCCTTCCGCTCGATGACCTATGTAGTACAGCGACTGTTGACCTTCCCGCTGATCCTGCTCGGGGTATCGATCGTCGTCTTCTTTTCGATCAGGCTTATCCCTGGCGATGCCATAACAGCCATGCTTGGCACCGAGGCGGGGCTGCTAACGCCCAACCAGCGGGCGGCCTTGGCGAGCTATTTTGGCATCGATAAGCCGGTGCCCACCCAATACCTGCATTGGCTGGCCGGGCTCTTCCACGGCGATCTCGGCATCTCGGTGATCTACGGCAAGCCGGTCATCGGCGTCATCCTGGAGCGCTTTCCGCTCACATTGGAACTCGCGCTCCTGTCGATGCTGATCGCGCTCGTCGTCGGCGTGCCGCTCGGCGTGCTGGCCGCGACCCGAAGCGAGCGGCCGAGCGATCTCGTGGTGCGCCTTTTCGCCATGCTCGGGCAGTCGACGCCCAATTTCGTGGTCGGCCTCGTCTTCATTTTCGTGCTGTCGGTCTTTTTCGGCCGCGTACCGACGATGGGGACATTCACGCCGCTTTTCGTCGATCCGGGCGACAATCTCGGGCAGCTGATTTTCCCCGCCATTACCCTCGGTTTTGCCTTTGCCGCCTCGGTGACCCGCATCTCGCGCTCCGCCATGCTCGACGTGCTGGGCGACGACTACGTCCGCACGGCCCGCTCGAAGGGCGCCTCTGCGCGGCGGGTGGTCTGGCGTCACGCCCTGCCGAATGCGCTCATCCCGGTGGTAACCCTGAGCGGGGTGGAGTTCGGCTATCTCCTGGGCGGGGCGGTGATCGTCGAACAGGTATTCGCCCTGCCTGGCCTCGGGCGTTTGGTGCTCGATGCCATCACGCAGCGCGACTACCCGCTGGTTGAAGGCGCGGTGCTATTCATCGCCCTCAACTTCCTCGTCGTGAACCTCCTCGTCGATCTCGCCTATGTGGCGCTCGATCCGCGCATTCGGCTGGGGGCGCGGTGATGCAGGTGCTTCGGGCCCTTCTCCTCCACCGGAGCGGCCGCATCGGCGCGCTCATTATCGTGGTGTATCTGGGACTTGCCGTATTGGGCGCCTTGGGCCTCACCCCGCACAATCCCTTGCAGCCCTTCCCGATCAGCAGGTTGAAGCCGCCCAGCGCGAATTTCTGGATGGGCACGGACCTTTTGGGTCGCGACACCTTCAGCCGGCTGATGGTCGGGATCGGGGAGAGCTTTGTGGTGGCATTCGCGTCCGTTGCTGTGGCGGCAGGCGCCGGTATCCTGATCGGTCTTTTCGCCGCATGGTGGGGGAACCTCTGGGACGGGATCCTTATGCGCGTCATGGACGTGCTGCTAGCCTTCCCCGCCATTCTCCTCGCGCTTCTCATCATCGCCATTGTCGGGCCCGGCACGCCGACCAGCATCGCGGCGATTGCGATCGTCTACACGCCGATTTTCGCCCGTGTTGTCAGGGGGCCGGCACTCTCGCTCAAGCAGCGCGACTTCGTCGACGCCGCGCGCACTTTCGGTAGCTCACAGGGCTACATCCTCTCGCGCCACCTGCTGCTCAACCTCGTGGCGCCGCTGACCGTGCAGGTGACGCTCGCGCTCGCATGGGCGCTCCTCACTGAGGCGGGCCTGAGCTTTCTCGGGCTGGGCTCGCAGCCGCCGTCTCCCTCGCTCGGGCTGATGCTCGCCGACAGCCGCAACCTTATGCAGCACGCCCCCTGGCTGATGATATTCCCCGGCCTCGCGATTATGCTGGGCATTCTCGGCTTCAACCTTACCGGCGACGCGCTGCGCGATATCCTTGATCCGCGCACGCAGCGGAGAAGCGCATGAGTGCCCTGCTCTCGGTCAGCGATCTCAGGGTCGGTTTCGGTCGCGACCCGGCTGCCAATGAGGTGGTCCGCGGCGTCAGTTTTGACCTTGCCCCCGGCGAAACCCTTGCCATTGTCGGCGAGAGCGGCTCGGGCAAGTCGGTGACGGCGCTATCGGTCAACCGGCTGATTGATTTCGGCGGCGGACGCATCACCTCCGGCCGCATCGTTTTCACCTCCGCTAATGGCAGCACGCTCGATCTCGCACAAGCCAAGGAGCGAACGCTTACCGGGGTGCGCGGGCGCGACATCGCCATGATCTTCCAGGAGCCGATGACCTCCCTCAACCCGGTCATGACCGTCGGCGAGCAAATCGCCGAGGCCTTCCGGCTGAGCCATGGCCTCGCGGGCACCGCCGCCAGCGCGGAAGCCAGGCGGGCGCTCGATCGGGTACGCATCCCGGATGCCGCACAGCGCCTGCGCGCCTTCCCGCACCAGCTGTCGGGTGGCATGCGCCAGCGGGTAATGATCGCCATGGCGCTCGCCAGCAATCCGCGCCTGCTCATGGCGGATGAGCCGACCACCGCGCTCGATGTCACCGTGCAGGCCCAGATCATGGCGCTCCTCGCCGAACTGCGCCGGGAAATCGGCATGGCGATGATTTTTATCACCCATGATATCGGGCTCGTGGCGGGAATTGCCGACCGCGTGCTGGTCATGCAGCAAGGCGTGGTCGTTGAGGCCGGCGCTTTGGGCGACGTGCTCGACAATCCGAAGCACGACTACACCCGCCATTTGCTGCAGGCGGTGCCGCATTTCACCGCCGGCCGGGCCGTCCGCAGCGATGGGGGCCAGCGGAGCGTGACCGAGCCCATCGTCAAGGTCGACAACCTCGCCGTGCGCTTCCCTGTCGGCAAGGGCCTGTTCCGGTCGAGGGGCGCGGTTCACGCCGTTGACGGCGTCGATTTTGACCTCGCCCCCGGCGAAACGCTTGCCATCGTCGGCGAGAGCGGCTCCGGCAAATCGACCACCGCCCGCGCCCTGCTCGGCCTGGTGGGAAAGACCGGCGGCACTATCTCGGTCCGATCGGAGCGCGGCCGGCGACCGATCCAGATGGTGTTCCAGGATCCCTTCGCCTCCCTCAACCCGCGCCTAAACGTCGAAGCGCTGCTCGCCGAACCCGCCATCGCGGCCGGTCAGCGTGTGAATGTCGTTCTGCGGGAGCGCATGAAGAGCCTGCTGGTCCGCGTTGGCCTGCCGGAAGATTCGCTTTCCCGCTATGCGCACCAATTCTCGGGCGGCCAGCGCCAGCGCCTTTGCATCGCCCGCGCGCTGATGCTCAAGCCCGAAGTGGTCGTTCTAGACGAAGCCGTCTCCGCGCTCGACGTCTCGGTGCAGGCGAGGGTCCTTGACCTGTTGATCGACCTGCAGCGTGACTTCGGGCTCGCCTATCTTTTCATTTCGCACGACATGGCCGTAGTGGAGCGCATCGCCCACCGCGTGGCGGTGATGTTTGCCGGCCGGATCGTCGAGATCGGCGAAGCCGCGGCCGTGCTCGGAACCCCTCAGCACAGCTACACCCGCCGGCTCATCGCGGCCGTACCGTCGGTGATGCGTCGCCACCAGCAATTCTCCCTTGACGCAACGCAGGTCCCCTCGCTGGTCAAGCCGCGCGGCTATGAGCCGCCGCGGAGTGTCTGGCGCGAGGTCGGGCCGGATCATCACGTCCGAGAGGAGGCAACGCCATGAGCGACCTCGAGCAGCTTGTTGATCGCGCCTTCGTGCCCTTACAGGAAGCGGTGGCGGCCGGCCGGATTCCCGGCGGCGTTTTAGGCCTCATCGACAGCAATGGCCAAACGGCGATCCGCGCCATCGGCCTCGCACAAAGGGTTCCGAACAAGCGGAAGATGAGGCTCGACACGTGGTTCGACCTCGCCTCGCTGACCAAGGTGATCTTCACCACCCCACTTATCCTCGCGCACGCGGCGGCAGGACGGATTGACCTCGATGCACCGCTCACAACGCTGCTCCCCGACTTCCGCCAGTACAATGCCGACAATTGGGAGCGGAAGGTCACCTTCCGCCAGTGCCTCGGCCATCAGACCCCGTTCCCGGCGGTCTTTCCGATCTACACTTATGGCCGCGACCCGGAATTGCTGCGCGCCTTCGTCCTGCAGCATGAATGGAAAGCCGGGGCGTCGGTTTATTCGGACATCAATTTTATTCTCCTTGGCCTGGCGCTGGAGCGGCTCGAAGGCCGCACCATTCGCGCCATGGACCCCGGCGAGGGGTTCGCCTGGTCGGCCGATCCGGCCGATGCGGCCGCAACCGAGGACTGCACCTGGCGACGCCGCGTGCTCGCGGGCGAGGTGCACGACGACAATTGCTCGGCGCTGCAGGGCTCCGGCCACGCCGGCCTCTTTGGTACCGCCCAGTCGGTGCTCGCCTTTGCCGCCCGCCTGCTCGACGGCACCGTTGACTCGACGCTGATGCGGACCCCGCTCTCCGCCCGTCGCACCCATGGCTGGGAGCGCCCCTATGAAGGCTGGTCGGGTGGCGAGCGCTGCTCAGCCGAGACCATAGGCCATACCGGCTTCACCGGCACGGGCCTCTGGATCGATTTCGCACGCGGCCGCGCCTGGACGCTGCTGACCAACCGCATCCACCCCACCCGCCATTTCGACAGCCGCATCGTGGAACTGCGGCGCGCCACCGGCGATCTCGTCAACACATAGGAGGCGATCCATGGATCCCATCTGGGCCGTGGGCCTGATGACCGGCACTGTTCTCGACGGCAATATCGACGTCGCCCTCCTCAAGACCGACGGCGAGCGGATCGAGAGCTTCGGGCCATATATGCTCGCGCCCTACCCGCAATGGATCCGCTCGCTGCTCGAGGAAACTCTTGCGGCAGCGCGGCAGTGGAACTTCGAGGGACCGGAGCCCGCCATTTTCCGACAGGCCGAGGAAGCGCTGACCACCGCCCAAGCGGCGGCCGTCAAGGAACTGGTCGATTCCGCCGGGCTCTCGCTCAAGGACATCGGGATCGTGGGGTTTCACGGCCAGTCGGTGCTGCATCGTGCGCCCCAGCCGGGGCGGCTCGGCGCAACCCGCCAGCTCGGCGATGGCGATCTGATGCACGCTCTGCTCGGGGTCAAAATCGCCTATGATTTCCGCAGTGCCGACGTGCGCGCAGGCGGCCAGGGTGCCCCGCTCGCCGCCATCTACCATCAGGCGCTGCTGCGCGGACTGGGATCTGCCGGCGATCTTGCCGTGCTCAACCTTGGCGGCGTCGCCAATGTCACCTGGTGGGACGGTCGTGACCAACTGATCGCGTTCGATGCCGGGCCGGCCAATGCGCCCATCAACGATTTCGTCCGCATGCAGGGCCTCGGCGACATGGACCGGGGCGGTGCCCTTGCCTTCAAGGGCAAGGTCGACGAGGAGCGGCTCCAAAAGCTGCTGCAGCACGCCTATCTCAGTGCGCCCTACCCCAAGTCGCTGGACCGCTTCGACTTTCCCGCCAGCATGGCCGACGGGCTCGGCCCCGAGGATGGCGCCGCGACCCTGACTGCCTTCACCGCCGGCGCCGTCAGCAAGGCGCTCGACCTCCTGCCACAGCGGCCGAAAAAGCTGGTGGTCTGCGGCGGTGGCCGACACAACCCTGCGCTCATGACGACGCTCGCGAGCCGAGCCGGCGTCGAGCCGGTGCCCGCCGAAGCGGTAGGCTGGCGCGGCGACGCCATCGAGGCGGAATGCTTCGCATTTCTGGCAGTGCGGGCACTGCAGGGCTTGCCGATCAGCTTCCCCACCACCACAGGAGTCCCCCTCCCCATGACCGGGGGCCTGCTCTCGGGCTGACCGCTGTTTTACAAGGGCTTGCTCAGGAACGTACGGGTACGCCCTTTTGGAAAATCCTTCAGATCGCCGAATATCACGTAGCCGGCGCGCTGGTAGGCCTTGAGAGCGATTGGGCTGAAGGTGTCGATGTAACTGCCATGGCAGCCGCGGGCGCGTCCCTCCGCTTCGGCCGCGTTCAGCATCTCGCCCGCCAGCCGCTTGCCGCGCTGCGCTTCGTCGAGCCAGAGCCACTGGATGTAAAGCCAGCCCCAGGCCGTGTAGCCGGAAATGCCGCCAACGAGCTTTTCGTCCGCGTCCCGCACCAGCACGGCAAGCGGCGTTCGGTTGGCCGGGCCTACCTCCTCCTTATTATACGCAGAGAGCCCCTCGCCGATAGCGGCCAGATCCGCTGGCGACGGCATCGCGGTGACGCTGATGTTGACAGCACCCGTTCCAGCCTGTGCGGTTGCACTGCTATTGCCCTGGTCCACTGCCTCTCCTTCCACTGCCGCCCATGCCATTCCTGCGAAGTTCATACCCTCCCCCGCTCCAGGTACAAGGGACGAGCTTCGCGCCGAGCCGGATGACGGCTGCTCGGCGCGGCAAGAGCGAATTTCCGTCCGCCAGCCCGGCGCCCGAATGACAACTCATGGATGTTTCCCAATCGCAGGATTGTCTGCCGTCGGGCGGCACGGATTGCTCTCGCTAGGGTTGATATGGGCGCGTTCCAGACGGAGCGTTCTTCCCGAAGCGTCAGGGCAACCCGGCCCAGACCGGACGCAATCGCCTCGTCTTGCTCGCCCAATCCCCGGGGGCTCGCTGCTGGCCCACCGGTGATGCTGCTGGTGCGATGGCCTTATCCAGTGCTGCTGCCGCCGCTCGAAGCCCCGGCAACAAACCCCGCTGGCAGGCACCCTGCCCGGCTTGTGGCGAGCCCTGGAAGACTGCGCGGGCCAGCCAGCAGTATCACCCGTCGAATGAGCCGGAGCGAGGCGCCCCGCTGCTTTTGGGGCATTCAGCGAGATTTCTTTGGAGTGCTGGGATCGTGACGCCCCTCTGAGGGGGCCCTCGATCCCTTGTTCTTCAACCTC
>DATJHO010000119.1:0-67961 GCA_035493835.1 Devosiaceae bacterium | reverse complement strand
TCGGTCAGCCAATCCTGCGGGTACTCGACCTGAACGATGCGGATCTTCCCGAGTGCGCCGGAATTCACCAGTTCACGAGCCTGCCGCACCAGGGGATAGCCGGTATAATTGTGCGTCAGCAGGAATTTGGCGCCGTTCTTCGGCTCGATCGCGGCAAGCGCACGTGCGTCCTCGAGCGTCGACGTCAGCGGTTTGTCGCAGATCACATGGATGCCGGCTTCGAGGAACGCCTTGGCCGGCCCGAAATGCATGTTGTTCGGCGTGACGATCGAGACCGCCTCGATGCCGTCCTCGCGGGCAGCCTCGGCCTTGGCCATCTCCTCGTAGCTCGTATAGATCCGGTCCTCGGCGAGTCCGAGCTTTTGGCCGGATTCCCGCGCCCGATCCGGGTCCGAGGACAGCGCGCCCGCGACAAGTTCATAGTCGCCATCCAGCCGCGAAGCGACGCGGTGCACGTAGCCGATGAAAGCCCCGACGCCACCGCCAACCATGCCCAGGCGAATGCGCCTTGCGCCATTCTCCGCCATTTTTTCTCCCCTCGTGTTGCGAGCGCGCTTAGAGCGCCGGATGCTCCGATGAAATCGGAACGGGATTCGTCCGAAAAGTGGCTCCCACTTTTCGGTCCGATGCCCTAGCCCAGGCCCAAAATCTTGCGGTTGGCCGCCTGATCCGTACCCGCGCCGGCAAAATCATCGAATGCCTTGTCGGTGACGTGGATGATGTGGGCCGCGATGAACGGCGCCCCTTCCCGCGCACCATCCTCGGGATGCTTTAGCGCGCATTCCCATTCGAGCACGGCCCAGCCCTCGAAATCGTACTGCGCGAGCTTCGAGAAAATGGAGGCAAAATCGACCTGCCCGTCGCCAAGCGAGCGGAAGCGCCCTGCCCGGTTCACCCAGCTCTGGTAGCCGCCGTAAACGCCCTGCCGACCGGTCGGATTGAACTCCGCGTCCTTGACGTGGAACATCCGGATGCGCTCGTGATAAATGTCGATGTAGTCGAGATAATCGAGCTGCTGCAGCACGAAATGGCTGGGGTCGTAGAGGAGGTTCGCGCGCGGATGGTTGTTCACCCGCTCGAGGAACATCTCGTAGGTCACCCCGTCATGCAGGTCCTCGCCGGGATGGATCTCGTAGCAGAGGTCGACCCCGTTCCGGTCGAACTCATCAAGGATCGGCGTCCAGCGGCGCGCCAGTTCGTCGAACGCTTCCTCGATCAGCCCGGCGGGACGCTGCGGAAAGGGATAAAGGTAGGGCCACGCCAGCGCACCGGAAAATGTCGCGTGTTCGGTGAGGCCGAGGTTCTTCGAGGCCTTGGCGGCGTTCATCAGCGTCTTCACCGCCCATTCCTGCCGGGCCTTCGGATTGTTGTGCACGGCGGCCGGCGCAAACCCATCGAACATCGTGTCGTACGCCGGGTGCACTGCCACGAGTTGGCCCTGCAGGTGGGTCGAGAGCTCGGTGATCTTCAGCCCGTGCTTTTCGGCGACCCCGTTCAGATCGTCGCAATAGGCCTTCGAGGTCGCCGCCTGGTCGAGATCGATGAAGCTCGATACCCAGGTGGGAACCTGCACGCCCTTGTAGCCAAGGCCCGCTGCCCATCCGCAAATATTGTCGAAGGTATCGAAAGGCGCCTTGTCCGACGCAAATTGCGCCAAAAATATCGCCGGCCCCTTGAGTGTGCGCATGCTCATCCTCCTCTTTTAGGTACGTACGTCATGATGGGCCGCAAGCCCAACCATGACGACGGCCAGCGTTGATCCGCCGGCCGGCTTATTGCCGAAGAGATTTCACCCAGCGGTTTGAACTGTCAAGGAGAGGCTGAACCAGCGCAGGCCGAGCAGATCGGCTGGCAGCAGCCTACCGCAGATTCGACTGCCCGAGTTGCGCCCCGCTCACCGCCAGTTGCTGGCGCTCGCGATCGATCGACTGGCGAAGCGGCCGACGTCGGACGGGTTGTCGTGCTCGATAACGAAATACCTGGCCGCCGTATTGGCACGGATCTCGGCAAAGAGCGTCGGCCAGTCGATCTCACCGAAACCGACATCGGCCCAGCCGTCCTCCTCGAGCCCCTGCCCAGGCAGCGCGATATCCTTGACATGAACCGCCGTGATACGCGGTCCGTACCGGTCGAACCAGTCGAACGGCGCCTGCTTGGCGGAGATCAGCCAGGCGACGTCCATTTCCCACAACATGCCCGGCGCGGCGGCGAGCAGGATATCCATCGGCATCTTGCCACTGGCGGTCGGGGTGAATTCAAAGTCGTGGTTGTGCCAGGCGAAGTCGAAGCCGGCACCCTGGTAGATTGTGGTGAAGCGGGCAAGCGCCTCCCCCATGGCATCCCAACCGGCTTCGTCCATGTCCCGCTTGTCCCACGGGACTGCCGGGCAGATCACGGTCCTCACGCCAAGCGTGTTGGCGATGCGGATGGTGCTTTCCGGATTCTCCAACAGGTCGAGACCGAAATGCGCGGTCGGCATGCTGAGGCCGTTTTCCTTGAGCTTTTCCGCGAAGCCTTCAGCATCTCCATAGACGCCGCCAAAGCCCTCCACCTGCCTGTAGCCCTCGCCAGCCAGGAGCGGCAGGATTGCGTCGATGGGCGAAATTTTTCGGGCGCTATAGAGCTGGAAGGAAAAGTCGGTCATCGGTGCCTCTTGCATGGCGGGGTGCGCGCCAAGCGCATCTTGCGGCTCGGCCACATTCCCCATGACAAATATCCTGACCTGCCCGTGATAAGATAGCTGGCCATGCATTGCCAGCGCCATCGGGCAATTCCTCGCCTCGGTTCAGGGGACGGTCAGGAAATCGGCAGAAATCCCGCGGGTGGTTTATTTACCTTCGAAAATTTGGTGATCCCGGCAGGAATCGAACCTGCGACCAATAGCTTAGAAGGCTACTGCTCTATCCGCTGAGCTACGGGACCACGGCAGCGGCATTCGCGCCCATGGGCAAGCTCACCCTTTAGCGCAACTGTGGCGGCTTGTCAGGCGTCAATGCCGGACAAGCGCATCCGCGGATGGATACGCCGCCGAATGTGACCAAAGGTTCATTTCGGCCATCTTGCACTGATGGGGGGTTGTGCCCAAATCGAGCATACACATGTTCGCCAAGGAGTGCCGTCATGACCCCGAACGAGAAATCTCTCATCGAGGATCTGTTTTCCCGGATCCGCAGCAATGGCGCGCCCTATCGGGACGCTGAGGCCGACGCACTTATCGGCCAGCAGATGACCGGAACGCCGGGCGCCGGCTACGCGCTGGTCCAGAGCGTGATCGTGCAGGACCAGGCGTTGAAAGCTGCCCATGCCCGCATCCAGGCGCTGGAGGCCGCGCAGCAGCAGGGTGCCGGCGGCGGGTCCGGCGGCTCGTTCCTCGGGGGCGCCGCCCCGGAGCCGCAAGCCGCACCCCAGCCGAGCCGCTGGAATCAGCCGCAAGCCGCCCCGCAAAGTCAGTGGGGCGGCGGCGCACCGCAAGGTGGTCCATGGGGTGGTGCGCCGCAAGGCCAACCGGCCGCTGCGCCTCAGCCCGAAGGCGGCGGGTTCCTGCGCGGGGCAATGCAGACGGCGGCAGGCGTTGCCGGTGGCGCGCTCCTCTTCGAGGGCATTCGCTCGCTTTTCCATGGCGGCGGCGAGGGTGGGTTCGGCGGCGGCCTGGGCGGCTTCGGCGGCGGGAACGAGCCCACGGTCGTTGATGAAACCGTGATCAACAACTACGGCAATGACGATCAGGGCAACGACCCCAATGTCACCAACGCCGACTGGCAGCCCGACAACGGCTTCAGCAACGATTCGTTCGAGGACGACAACTCATTCGACGACGATAATTCGTTCGATAACGGCGACGATTCGTCCTGGGCGTAGCCGCCTAATATTGCCGAGCGCTCCCGAGCGCTCGGCGTTTCTTCTGGCGCGTTCTAGACCGGGTGGTACTGGTAGAGCCAGGTCTCGGTCAGCGTCTGGTCGCCGTTCTTGAGATAGAGCCGCATCTCCACCGGCCCTGGTCCGACGCAGGTGAAGTCGAACTGGGCGCGCCAATGTCCCGGCACGCCGTCCGGCACCGCCTCCGTGAAGACGTAGGAAAAGCTGCCGCTCGACGACCAGAGAACCGCCTCGGGCTTCACGCCGAAGGGAATCTGGTTCAGCGGACCGCCAAGGAACTCCACCATGAACTTTTCGACGCCAGGAGGCCTGGGCTGGCCCGGCTGGCCGCCGCGCCCCAGGCGCGTTGCCACGCACACCGCAACCTTTGGCGGGAACGGCTCGTCGGCCGTCCAATGCAGGCGGTAGCGCAGGTGGTAATTGTTGCCCTTTGCGGCCGGGGCCTTGGGCTCCCAGAACAGGACGATGTTGTCGTTGATCTCGTCGTCGGTGGGAATTTCGATCAGTTGCACCGCCCCGTCGCCCCAGTCGTCCAGCGGCTCCACCCACAGGCTCGGCCGCCGGTCGTAATAGACGCCGTCGAGGTAGTGGTCGAAGACGCGATCGCGCTGCAGGAGGCCGAAGCCATGCGGGTGCTGATCGGCAAAGGTTGAGGCGACCGTGGTAGGCGGATCGTTGAGCGGCCGCCAGATGTGCTCGCCGGCGCCATTCCACATCGCCACGCCATCCGAATCGTGCACTTCCGGACGCCAGTCGATGGCCGTCGGCTTGATGGTCTCGGAGAACCAGTACATGGAAGTTAGCGGCGCGAGCCCCAGCTTGGCGACGTCGTTGCGCAGGAAAATCTGCGTCTCCACATCCATCAGCACCGCCTTGCCGCGCTGCATGACGAATTTGTAGGCGCCGGTCACGCTCGGCCCATCGAGCAGCGCGTAGACCGTTACGCTGTCGCTCCCGGCTGCGGGCGGCTCGAAGTAAAAATGCGTGAAATCCGGGAATTCCTCGGGCCGGTCAGGCTGCGCCACGTCGATGACGATGCCGCGTGCCGAAAGGCCGTACTGGAAAAGTTCGCCGATGGCGCGGAAATACGAGGCCCCGAGAAAAGCGACCCAATCGTTGCTGTGCCAATCGAGCTTGCTCTGATCGCCCAGCCGGCTCTCCTGGAAGCGGAAGCCGGCAAAGCCCGCACCGGGTGGTAGTTCGCGCGCGGGGCTGTCCGCCGGCATGCTGAAAAGCGAGGCGTCGTAAAGAATTTCGCTCGCCGACGCATTGCCCATCGTCCCCTCGAGGACAAACATCCGAACCGGCTTCTGGAAGTACTTGCCAAGCGGGAAGAACGTCACCGGGAACTGCCCAGGCCCGTTGGCGAACAGGGCGTGATCGGTATCGAAGTGGATCAGGCCCTCGGCCTGATAGTCGATCCGGTTCAGCAGGCTTGCCGGCAGGGTTTCCGGCTGGGCGTAAGGCTGCTGGGACACGGCGCGCGCCTCGGCAACCAGCGCGTCGAAGGAAAAAGGCGAAGCATTGCCGAGCCGAAGCTTGTCGGCTGCTTGCTGCGCCGCCGCGGGGCTTTGCAGCGAGGCCACGGCGAGCGCTGCACCGGCGGAGAGAAAGAACGAACGGCGATTTGGCATAGGGCGCTATGTCACTGTTTGAACGGGAGGAAGGCGGCGGACCCATGAGGCCTGTAAGGATCAAACAAGACCATCACATGGCCGGCTTGGCGATCAGTCGAAATCGAGCCAGGCGAAGCCCGGTCCTCGGCGAATGCGACATTTGGGCGGCAACGCAAAGCGATGCGATTTTTCGCAAGGCGGCGGCGCACTAAAAATCCATTGGCTAGGAGAGGTCTGCAATCGGGGCAAGTCTCGGATGTTGGCCACGGAAATGGCATATAGCCAATCGCCTCCCGCCGCGCCAGCGGGGGAGCACAACCCAAATTGGCCGGGTCTTACGCGGCTGCCGGGTCTCCGGACCAGACCAGGACCAGCTTACCCGTATCGTCGGGCGCCCATAAATCCGATCGCCGCTCCGGATCGCCAAAGATCCGAACCAGCTTTCTAGCTTCTGCCACAGCCTGTTCCCTGGTGGGAACGGGTCCATAGGCCTTGCCTTCACAATCGACCCACCAAGAGCCCTGGCTCTCGATGACGATGAACCAACATGTCTTCATGGGGCGCCAAACACCGTCCGGCACGAATTGGTTCCCGAAAAATCCGGCGCCTGCCCAAGGGAGAAGACGGGCGGGTTTTTCCCCTTAGTCTTGTGGCCAACGAGGGACCTCAGGCGCAGCCGGCGCCACCAGGTTGAACCTGAAGCCATGCAGGCTGATGGAGGGGGTTATGCCGAAATAATTGCCGCCAAAGGCGGAAATCCGCCGCTCGAGATCCTCCCTGGAAATGTCCAGCGGGATGTCGCACAACGCTTCATAGCTGCGCCGTGAACTCTTTTGCCCACCCCATTCGATTCCCAATGGCCGCAGCGGCTCGGCCTGCGTTGCCAGCATTCCGGCCAGCCCCCAGAACAGGTGCGCCAACGCCCGATAGGAACCTAGCTCCAGATCCAGCACCGTCGCACCCGGGGCCACCTCGAACAGCTCCACCGCAACGATCGGCCCCGCGTCGACGCGCGCCGCCATCGCGTGGGCGGTCGCACCAAACTGTCTCGCCTGCTCATAGACGGCAAATTGCGCCGGCGTCAGGCCAGGGTATTGGGGTGGCCCAGGATGGAAATTGTAGGCCCCATATGCCAGTCGGGCGAGGATATCGGCCGGCACGATCACGGGGGTGGTAAACGCCACCAGCCGCCCCCGCCCGAGGACCTCGGCGTCAATCGCGAGCAATTCGGCCAGGGTCATGACCCGCCTGATGTTGAGGGACGGATTGTGCCCCAAAAGCGCGCCGGCAAGGGCGGACTGCTCGCGCGGTCCCGCCAACAAGATGATCGTATCGAACAATGGTGCCCCCGATGGGCGACGGGAGGTTCGCGATGCCAACGGGCACCCTCCCATCAGCCTCGCAAACGCCCTCGCCCTGCGCTCAGGCCTAGGGGGCCCAACATTGCCGCAAGCTAAAGGTTGAATTAATTCGCCGTCATGTCCGCGGCTAAACCGCATCAAGCGGTAGGGCATTTGGTCACAAGCCGGTGCAATGCTATAACTTGGCCATGAAGTTGAGGTGGTGAGGAAGGAATGAAAGTCCCGGCTCAAACCGCCTGGTGGGTGCCGCGCCGACGGTTCTCGGTAGCCGAGCTCGTGGCCGACGGCATTGTCCATGGCATCGGGATCGTTGCTGGCGCCACCGCCGGCGCGATGATCGTTGCGCTGGCCGTGCTCAAGACCGCGCCCGCCGAGGCGCCGGCATTGCTGGTCTATGTGAGTTCGCTGGTGGCGCTGCTATCGGTCTCGATGGCTTACAATCTGTGGCCGGTCTCGCCCATCAAGAGCGTGCTTGCCCGGCTCGACCAGGCGGCCATCTTCCTGTTCATCGCCGGCACCTATACGCCTTTTCTCGCCGTACTCGGCGGCAGCACGACCGCCATCGTGATGATGGTTCTGGTCTGGGGCGCATCGTTGGTCGGCATTGGACTGAAGCTCATTGTCCCCGAGCGGTTCGGGCGATTGGCGATCCTGCTTTACCTGGCAATCGGTTGGAGCGGCGTGTTTGTCTTTCACCAGCTCGCCGCAACCCTCCCTCCTGTCGCGTTGTGGCTGCTGGTCGCCGGTGGCGTGCTCTACTCGCTTGGCATCATTTTCCACCTATGGGACCGCTTGCGGTTCCAAAACGTGGTCTGGCACGGCTTTGTCGTCGTCGGCGCCATGGTGCACCTGGCGGCCATGCTCGACTGCATGGTGATCAGCCGGCTGTAGACTAGAGCGTAATCCCACTATGCTGAAACAAACGGAGATTCCCGCCTTCGCGGGAATGACGCCGGGACATTGTACCGGTTTGCCAACAAACCCGGTCCTTCCCGCAAAGGCGGGAATCTCCGTTTCAATCAGCGCTCAGCGTCGATTTCGATGCCATCGAAATGGTCCAGGCTCTAGAAGCCAGCGTTGTTGAAGGCGACATAGGCCGTAAGGCCCGCGGCAATGGCATAGAGCGGCGTCATCACCCGCCGCTCCTGTCGCCCTTGTGAGCGGAGGGCGCCGAACATTTGCGTCACCAAAAACAGGAACACGGCCCAGACGGCCCAGTCCAGTTCCCTGGCCATCTCCGGAAACAGCCAGCGGCCTCTGACCAGCATCACGACGGCCATGGCGACGATGAACGGGGCCAGCAGCATGCTGCCTGTTTGCTGGCGCGGCGGCAGTCGCCCCTCGGTCTCCCCGCCCCAGGCATAGGCCGCAAGTGGGGCGCCCAATGCCAGCGCGGCGTGAAACAGCGCCAGCGCCAGCAGCATTATTCCCGAAAGGAGCGTGGCGTCGGTGGGCGTCACGGCGTCTTCGTCACCCGCGCCTGCTCCATCTTGTCGCCCGGCACGAGGCCGATCTCGGCGGCGCGGCCGCCGGGGATTTCAAGCACGAACCGCACCGGACCGCCGGAGGGAATGGGCGTGGCATCCTGCGGCCGGGCATTCGCATGCACCGTCTTCACCGTGCCGTTGGCGGTCATGAAGACCATATCGAGCGGGATGAAGGTGTTGACCATCCAGAAGTCCACCGGCTGCTCACCCAGGAAATCGAACAGCATGCCCGCATTGGGCGCCAGCGACCGCCGGAACATCAGGCCGCGCTCCCGGCCGGCATCGGTATCGACGACTTCGATGTTGAACTTGAAGTCGCCCTTCTTGGTCTGAAAACTCGCGACACTATCGTCGGCGCTGGCGGCCGCGAGCGGCACGCCCACGACGATCAGGGCGAGGCAAATCCCCAGGGCGCGAAGCATCGCGAGGAAGCTGAACGGGCGCGACAAGGGCGCAGCAATGGACATGGCAGCGTATCTCACAGCAATGGGAAGCGTCGGCGCGAGCCGCCGTCCCACCAGTATGCCCATTGCGGTAAAATATGCCATGGCCACGATGCCTCACCGGCAGGCGGGGAAAAGCGCGAGCCTGCGAGGGCGCCGACTCTCAGTGAGAAGACGGCGCCTCGCCCCAGCCATCGGGGCGGATTTCGGCGACCATCAGCCCTTTTGGGCCATTGCCGTAGCGAACCAGCACGTACTGGCCGGGCCTGAGTTCGGTGATGCCGAAGCGGCGCAGCGTCTCCATATGGACGAAGATGTCCGGCGCTCCTTCTCCGGCCGACAGGAAACCGAACCCGCGGATGCGATTGAACCACTTGACCTCGAGGCGCACCAGCTTGGAGGTCGGCTCTACCGTTACGTGCGTGCGGGCCGGCGGCAACTGGGAGGGATGGCGCGCCGTCGATTCGTCCATCGACACGATGCGGAACGCCTGAAGGCCACCCGGCCGGTTCAGGGCTTCCACAACGATGCGCGCGCCCTCATAGGCAGTCTGGTAACCGTCGCGACGGAGGCACGTCACGTGCAGCAGCACGTCGGGCCGACCATCGTCAGGAACGATGAACCCGAACCCCTTGGCGACATCGAACCATTTGATTGCACCGGAGATCTCGATGACGTCGAGATCGTGATCGATCATCGGCTCGGGCCGTGTGTCGACCCCGCTTTCTACACCGCCGGCGCCATGCCGAATCGGCACGTCACCCTCGGATGAATATTTGGCCCCCATGCCAAACGCCTCTCCCACCGCCCCGCCGCCGCGAGGTACTCCATAAGACAGCCACACTTTGGCCGATTCATCGCCAAAAGTTAAGGAGTGGTTGCAAATTAGTTTCCGCTATCCCCTGATTCCGCCCGACCGCGGCAAGCAGCGCGGGGAACTGGATTCAAGGCGCCGAAGGAGCTTTCGTTCCCCGCCGCGGGCGGGAAAAAAGCAGGTTTTCAGGCACGGGCCCGATGCACTAGTTTGCCCCGCGCCGGAACTGGACCGGCAAGCACGAGAAAGGCCGACGGAATGAAATACCTGCACACCATGGTCCGCGTCACCGACGTCGAGCAGAGCCTCAATTTCTATTGCGAGGGCCTCGGCTTCAAGGAAGTGCGCCGCAACGACAACGAGAAGGGCCGCTATACCCTGATCTTCCTTTCGGCCACCGGCGAGGACGACGGCGCCATGGTCGAGCTCACCTTCAACTGGGACCCCGAGGCCTACACCGGCGGACGCAATTTCGGGCACCTGGCGATCGCCGTCGACAACATCTACGACACCTGCAAGCACCTGCAGGACATGGGCATCACCATCAACCGGCCGCCGCGCGACGGCAACATGGCGTTTGTGCGCTCGCCCGACAACATCTCGGTCGAGATCCTGCAGAACGGCCCTGCCCTCGCGCCGGCCGAGCCCTGGACTTCGATGCCGAATACCGGCGCCTGGTAAGCACCTTTTGCTAGCGCCGGCCCTGCCAACCGCAGGCGCAAGCCACGGTTGGCAGGCCGGTTCAAAAGGGCAGTAAATTGCGCCACAAAGCGCTTGCCATGCCGGACCGGCGCCACTATTAGGGACGCCGACGCGACGCGCCCTTCGTCTATCGGTTAGGACGGCACCCTTTCACGGTGCAGAGAGGGGTTCGACTCCCCTAGGGCGTACCACCAACCTTGCTTCCTCTCGGGCAGGCTGTTGACGCGTTGGCCGAAAGGCCCGATACAGAGAGCGCCGCGCCTATCGTCTAGCGGTCAGGACACCGCCCTCTCACGGCGGGAACAGGGGTTCGATTCCCCTTAGGCGCGCCATCTTCCCAAACTCATTCCAGCTTGCCCGTTCAGCGGCGCTAGGCAGGTTGGCCTAGTCGGGGTTGCGGCTAAGCAATATTGCGGATGCCGGGCAACTTGCGTTCGGCCCCCATTTCGTTCCCACTGCTTGTTGTTCAATCGCAGCCGTGCGTGACGGCGTTTCGCCAAAAGCAGAGACGAGCCGTGAACAAGCTTTTCAGAACCGTTGCGTTGATTTTGCTCGCCCTGGCAACTGCCACCTCGGCCAATGCCCAGCGGCGCGCGAGCGGCGCGGGCGAGTTGATCTCCCAGCAAGCGATTGCCGGGGCGCCGTTGGGAGCGACCGCTTTCCGCGTACTGTATAGATCGACTGGCCTCAGGGGCGAGCCGATCGAGGTTTCGGGAATGGTGATTGTCCCGGCGAATGCCCCGCCCGGCGGTCGCGCGCCCATCGTTGCGTGGGCCCACTATACCAGCGGCATCGCGCCGGACTGCGCTCCATCCACGGGCCCGTTCAAGTACCTGGTGATCCCGGGCCTCGGGCAAATGCTGGCCCGCGGTTATATTGTGACGGCGACCGACTATCCCGGCCTTGGCACCCCGGAGACTCATCCTTACCTGGTGGGCGTCAGCGAGGGCCGGGCGGTGCTGGATTCCGCCCGCGCCGCCGAGCAGCTCACGGGCGACGCGGGCGCCCCGGTGGCCGTGTGGGGACATTCCCAAGGGGGACAGGCGGCGCTCTATGCCGGCTTGCTCGCACGAAGCTATGCCCCCGACCTGGATCTGGTCGGCGTGGCGGCAGCGGCGCCGCCCACCGATTTGGGTCAATTGCTGCGCTATGCCGAGGGTTCGCCCATCGGCAAGAGCCTTCTGGCGATGACGCTCGCCTCATGGTCGCGGGTCTACGGAGTACCGCTCGACAATGTAGTCGATCCCGCGGCTCTGCCGAATATCGAAAGGCTCGCGCAATACTGCCTCGACACGCCGACCGGGATCGCCGGGTGGGTTCCCGCGGCAGGGTCGCTGCTGCAACGAGATTTCGTGAGCAGCGATCTTGCGGAGCTGCAGCCGTGGCGTTCGCTGATCGCCAGAAACAGCGTCGGCCCCCTGCCATCGCGTGTGCCGGTCTTCATCGCGCAGGGCACTGGCGACGAGTTGGTCGAGCCACAGGTAACGGCGGCATATTTTGCGCGTCTTTGCGCCGCACGAAATCCGGCCACCCTGCTGATGA
The DNA here is from genome assembly GCA_035493835.1 of Devosiaceae bacterium. Lineage (GTDB taxonomy): Bacteria > Pseudomonadota > Alphaproteobacteria > Rhizobiales > Devosiaceae > DASZTU01. The sequence continues at coordinate 56,120 of DATJHO010000119.1, read as the reverse complement.
TGCCGGGAGTGGGGCATGTGCTTGCAGGATTGGCCAGCGCCGACGCCGCAATCGGGTGGATCGACGCCCGGTTCGCGGGCGTCCCCCCGACCAGCAATTGCAGTTCCCTCGGGCAGTAGGCCTAAATACGGGAGCTGTTTCCGCGCCAGGCCTCATTCGTGGTGTCGCTGCCGAGGCGCTAGCTCATCCAACTCAGCGCGCCCTACCGGCCGTTCAACAAGGAGCAATGCAATGCGCATGATCTTCGTCAATCTTCCCGTCAGGGACGTTGCGGCATCCAAGCAGTTCTTTGCCAAGCTCGGCTTTTCCCATAACCCCCAGTTCTCCAACGATGAGGCGGTCTCGATCGTCATCGACGAAAATATCGTCGTGATGCTACTCGCCGAAAGCCGCTTCAGGGATTTCATCAAGCAGCCGATCAGTGATGCGAATCAGGCGACGGAGGTCGCAAACGCCCTTTCCTGCGCCAGCCGCGAAGAGGTGGATGCGCTACAGGCCAAGGCAATGGCCGCCGGCGCCCGGCCCTGGATGCCGCCGCAGGACCACGGATTCATGTACGGCACGAGCTTTCAGGACCCCGACGGTCATGTCTGGGAATTGATGTGGATGGACCCCGCCGCCGTCGCCAGGTGAGTGCAATAGGGAATGAAGGAGCCGAGGGACCCCCTCACATCCCCTGCACGAAGCCGAGGATGTTGCCCTCCGAATCTTTGGTCCAAGCGTTCTTGATCGCGCCAAAGTCTGCAACACCGTCAAGAGTCTTCAACTGCGGCAAGTCGTATTCGATGAAAATAACCCCGCGCTCGCGAAGTTCGGCCACGTCCGCCTTGATGTCGGGACAGGCGAACGAAATCAGCGTGTGCTTGGCGGTGCCCGCGAAATCGGATCTGTAGAGGAACATCCTCGCACCGCCGCCAAGTTGATAGGCGAATCCGGCGGCGGCGGTTTCGTTCGGGACAAGCCCGAGCTTTTCCTCATACCAGTGCCTGGCTCGCTCGACATCGCTGGCCGGGAGCATGATGGTAGCAAGTCGTTCGTCGAACATTTTCTTCTCCTCCATGCGTCCAGAACATAGCTCCATTATATGGTAATTTTGCATCTGCCGTATCGCAATCGCCATCTGACAGATATACTGACCTGTAACCCGATGCTCTTCAGACGGATGCCAAATCCCCTCCCGGAATCGCGCCCCCTCCGCGGGTTCTCCGCAAATCGCAAGCGGTACAAGGCGCAGCGCACCGACCTTCGTGCACTCACCAGGCCGTCTTTTCCGGGCGAAAAATGCGCCCGCGGCATGACGCCGCGGTGGCGAAAACCCAACGGCCCGCCACACTTAAGCCAAGAAGCGGGGTTGCCAGCCCCCTTGGCTGCTCGCGTGGCGAATAGCAGCCATGCACATTGGCGGGGGCTGCCACGGCGGTAACGTTCCCGTTAGGTCAAAGGAATTAAGGGAGAAGCGGCGGTTAAACCGTCAATTGCCGGAGCATATCCGAGCGCTTGCATGACAGATGTGACAAAAAAATCCGGTAGACGAGGGTAAACCATCTGGTACCTTGGAATTCCACCCGACGGGACGGCACAAACGGCGCGGGGTTGGCCCGTTTGTTGCTTTGGTTGAATTACGCAATGCGGCGGATCACGGGGGCGGAATTGCAGATGTATCGGAACATCGGTGGAGTTGTGCCTGGCGGCACAGCTTCGAAGGTGGCTTTATCGTCGGTTGCCGAAGGGCCCGACCCAAGCGGGGCGGATGCGATGGACAGCGCATGGCTTACTGCAGCAGAAGGCGGTGCAGGCTACGCCGAGCACTTACCTGGGACTCGTCCATCGGCGCTCCATGCGCCCTCTGCGGCCGAAGAAAGCGCGACGCTGCGGGCGGACAGCTCCAGCGGCCTGTCTTATCTCTGGCACGACGACCTACCCGCCTTGCCGCCGATGACCGGGGCCCGCCTTGCCGGGCTGCGGTTCAAGCGCGGCATGGACATCCTGCTCGCGATCGTCTCGATCCTGATCTTTGGGCCCTTGTTCGTTCTGGCCGCCGTTGCGGTGAAGCTCAGCAGCAAGGGACCCGTGTTCTTCAAGCAGCAGCGCGTCGGCCATCGCAACGAGTTGTTCAGCGTCTACAAATTCCGCACCATGTACATCGATCGCCAGGACGAGAGCGGCGTGGCACAAACCACGGCCGAGGACCCCCGGATCACCGCGGTCGGCAGGCTGCTGCGGCGCACCAGTATCGACGAGGTGCCGCAGATCATCAACATCCTCAAGGGGGAGATGTCGTTCGTTGGGCCGCGGCCGCACGTACCCGGCATGCTGGCCGGTGGCCTGCCCTACGAGCAATTGGTGCCCTATTACGATTTGCGCCACACAATGCGGCCTGGCTTGACGGGTTGGGCGCAGGCGAACGGCTTTCGCGGCCCCACTATCGATCCGATCATGGCCCGGCAGCGGGTCGATCACGACATCGCCTATGTTCAGAACTTTTCTGTCTGGCTCGACATGCACATCATCGCAAAGACTGCATGGCGTGAGTTCATAACGGGGACGGGTGTTTAAGTAGCGACGCAAAAGCTTCGCCTGACCAAAGACGGGATCGCCTCGCGAGGGGTCCCGCGGCTTCATGTTGCTGCGTTACTCTGGAGGCGCAAATGCCGATCGCAAATGCGTGCCCCGTTACCGGCCAAGTGTTTGACAGGCCGGGGAGGCACTGAGACGTGCCTTCCACTACTACGCTCCCTCCGCCCGGGCACGGGACAGACCTGGCGGAAACCATGGCTGCGGCCGGCAATAACGTTGGCCGCTTGATAACGGCCGCGTTGCCTCGCCATCCGCACCCGTCATCATCGCATGCCTTACCCTCGGTCGCGCTGGCAGCTGCCGTCGCGGCGATGCTGCTGGCGCTCTCCATGCCTTTCGGTGCGGCCGAGGTGTCGCCGCGCGGCGCCGATGCCGGCGCATTGCGCACCAACGCGCCAGCCGCCCCCGATCCAGCTGGTTCCGCCGCCAGGGCATTGCAGCAGGAACAGCAATGGCTGGCGAGCGAGCAACCCAAATTGCTCGGGAATGCCATTGAGGGATTTACGACCTTTCTTGCGCCGTCGGGGGGCGCCAGTGAGTCATCCAGGGCTTGGGCGAGGAGCCAGCTCGGCCTCGCCACCAAGAAACTGGCGATCATCGACAACGACCAGAACCTGCTGAAACAGGCGATCGCCGATTACCGCAACGCGCTCGCCTATTATCGCGGCGCCGGCGATCGGCAGAACGCTGGCATCCTCAGCGCCAATCTGCTGACGGCCCTGTTGTCCCTCAAGGGCCGAGACGCGGCCGAAATCTCCCGAGCGGATGTACAATCGCTGGCCGAAGCGGCGCTCGCCGAGACCGATCGCGCCAGGCAGCCCCTGATCTGGGCGCGGCTCCAGGTCCAGATCGGCACCCTGCTGCTCGCCACCGGCGCTCGTGCCGACGATGCCGCGAGCGTCGAGCGAGCCATAGCCGCCTTTCGCAGCGGCCTCGAGAACGCGCAGCATGACGGCCAGACACCCCGCGAATGGGCGGAAGCAGAGAATTTGCTCGGCAACGCGCTGGAATTTCTCGGTGACGCCAAAGGCTCGACCGCGCTGCTGCGCGAGGCGCTGAAGACTCTCAACAATGCTTGGGTGCTGTACCAGTATGCCGGGCTAGACCAATACCAGTTCTTCTTCGATGGCCGGATTTCCACGCTGAGCGCTCGACTTGCGCAGCTGGAGCATCCATCATCTGCCCAAAATTCGGCTGCTTCCCAAGGGACGGGATCAGCCGGCAACCAGCCGTGATGAGCGGCTGCAAGCTTTGTTTGATTAGATACACGCGAGGGTCGTGATTGTTTAGAGTTCTGATAGGCCTTGTGCTTGCGAGCATGCTTGCGGCATGCACGACGTTCTCGTCGTCCGGTCCGGGCGACGACCGCATCGTCTCTTCGGCGAGTGCGAGCCTGACGATGCCCGATGCGAGAGGCACTACTCTCCAATACGCGCTCGTCGATCTCAGCCCCGCGGTCATCAAGCAGATTCCCGACTACGATGTCGGCTCGCTCTATTCGAGCCTCGACATGCGTGTCGGCTCGCCACAAACGGTGACCATCGGGGTCGGCGACTCTGTGAACGTGACGGTATTCGAGTCCTCGGATGGCGGCCTGTTCATCCCCACCGGCAACACCACCGACTGTCATTGCGTGAACATGCCGGCGCAGACCGTGTCGAGCTCCGGCCTGATCACCATCCCCTACGCGGATGGCGACATCCATGCGGCGGGCATGACCGTCCCCACGCTCGAGAAGACCATTGCCGACCGCCTGTCCAAGCGCGCCATCGAGCCGCAGGTCATCGCCTCGGTAACTCGCAAGTCTGCGTCCGAAGTCACCGTGCTCGGCGACGTCGCAGAACCGCAAAAGCTCGTCATCAACGACACGGGCGACCGGGTCCTTGATGCCATCGCCCGCGTGGGCGGCGTCAAATCGCCCCCTTACGAGGAATTCGTCTCGGTCACCCGTAACGGCCGCAAAGCGACGATCTATTTCAACAACCTGGTCAGGAACAGCCGCGAAAACATCTATCTCCGGCCGGGCGATACGATTTTCGTCGACGATCAGAAGCGCACCTTCACGGCCTTCGGCTCGACGGGCATCACTGGCGAGTTTGATTTCGGCGACGAGAGCATCACGCTCGACCAAGCCGTCGGCAAGGCTGGCGGACTGCTCGACAGCCGTGCCAACCCGCGTCAGGTCTTCCTCTATCGCGAGGAAAGCCGCTCGGTGCTGCAGCGCCAGGGTGTCGACCTCAGCCGCTTCCCGGCGACCCAGCAGAAGATTCCGACCATCTATCGCGCCAATTTCACCGATCCGGCGAGCTTCTTCTATGCCCGCCAGTTCCCGATGCGAAACGGTGACGTGATCTACATCTCCAATGCCCCGAGCGTCGAACTTGACAAGTTCCTGAGCCTGCTCGGCATCGGTGCAAACGCCGCTGATGAGAGTGTGAACACGCTGCGCGCAGCCAATTTCCTGGCGAGAGGAGACTAGCCCATCGCCAGGCACATCGCTCGATCGAGGCGGCACCCTGCCCTATTTGCTGGGTTGTCGTCCGCCCCGGTCGGGCCCGAAGGTCTGACGTAAGCGCCCGCACGGGCGTACCAAATCAAGCAGCTTTGGAGACTAGACGATGACAAATCGAGTGCGGACAGCAGTATTTCCGGTGGCAGGGTTGGGAACCCGTTTCCTGCCGGCGACCAAGGCCATGCCCAAGGAAATGCTGACGGTGGTCGACCGGCCGGTCATCCAGTATGCCGTCGACGAAGCGCGCGAGGCGGGTATCGAACACTTCGTCTTCGTCACCGGGCGCAACAAGGGCGTCATCGAAGACCATTTCGATCGCCAATTCGAGCTTGAGCACACGCTCGAGAGCCGTGGCAAGGATCGGGTTCTTTCGGCGTTGCAACGGGATTTGCCCTCGGCCGGCCAGGCGAGCTTCACCCGCCAGCAGGAGCCGCTCGGGCTCGGCCACGCCGTCTGGTGTGCCCGCGAACTGGTCGGCAACCAGCCCTTCGCCCTGCTGCTCCCAGACATGGTGTTCATGGCCAAGCCGGGCGTGCTGAAGCAGATGATGGAAGCCTATGAAGTCACCGGCGGCAACATCATCGGTGTCGAAGAGGTCGATCCGGCCGATGTCTCCTCCTACGGCATCGTGGCGCGCGGTGAAGGACCCGACAGCGGCTTCGAAATCACCGGCATGGTGGAAAAGCCCAAGCCGGCGGATGCGCCCTCCAACCTCTTCATTTCCGGCCGCTACATCCTGCAGCCCGAAATCTTCGCCCTGCTTGCCGAGCAGACCAAGGGCGCCGGCGGCGAGATCCAGGTCACCGATGCCATGCAAACCCTGATGCGTTCGCAGCCGTTCACCGGCGTCAAGTACAAGGGCAAGGTGTTCGACTGCGGCTCGAAGATCGGCTTCCTCTCCGCCAACGTCGCCTTCGCGCTGGAGCGTGAGGACATCGCCAAGGACTTCCGCCAAGCCCTGACGGAACTGGAGCTGGAACGGCACTGGAAGGCCGTCCTTCCGGAGCGGGAACTTGTGCTGGAATAAGAAATGCCTGCCCGTCGCGCCCAAGATTGGGGCGGCGGGCAGACCTCAGGCAAGCTTCAATTGATGGAAAGCCCGGACCCGCAGGCCGTAAGGTGCCCAGAATCCCTCCTGCGGATGATCATCCGCAGGACAAAGGCAACTCACTCGTCGCGGTAGACCTTCTCGCGGCGCTCGTGCATTTCCTGGGCTTCGAGGCTCAGCGTCGCAATCGGGCGGGCATCGAGACGCGCCACCCCGATTGGGTCCCCCGTTTCCTCGCAATAGCCATAGGTCCCCTCCTCGATCCGCTTCAGGGCGGCATCGATCTTGGAGATGAGCTTGCGCTGGCGGTCACGCGTGCGTAGCTCAAGGGCCCTGTCGCTCTCGGACGAGGCGCGGTCGGCCATGTCGGGATGGTTCTGACTCTCCTCCTGGAGGTTGTCGAGCGTCTCGCGGCTCTCCCGCAAGATCTCGTCCTTCCAGTTTTCGAGCTTGGCCCGAAAATACTCCCGCTGGCGCGGGTTCATAAAGGGTTCGTCTTCGGTCGGCCGGTAATCCATTGTGGCGACTGGAGCTTGCATAGAGGACTCAACTCCCGAAGGCTCTCTCACGACTGCGGCCCTTATAGAGATGCCCCATGTCACGAGCAAGACGGTAAAGAAAGTATGATACGCGCAGTGATCGGTGTGAGCCGGCCCAGCGCCTAACGGTCGCCGAACCGTCCGAGCTTGGCCAGTTCTACCCGCACACGCAACTCAATATCGTCAATGGCGGCATCGAGATCCGGAAGAGTCCGCTCGCGTGCCTGCCCGATCAGCGCCAGCAGCTGGTTAAGCCGCCCCTCGCCCAGGCGCCCCGCCAGGAGATCTGCGCGGATTTCATCGAGGGTATCGAGCATGGCTTTGCCGCGCCGCATGGCCTTGCGCCGGGTCCGGACGGGATCGTCCGCCGCCTGCAGCGCCAGCAGGGCGTCGATGCCGGCCGTGGCCGCCAAAGGCCCGGCCGATGCCACGGTAGACGCGGTGGGTTCAGGATCGAGCGCAAATGTTTGGGCGTTGTCCGCACGGGGCGACACGCCGCGAGTTCCGGCGAACTGGCTTCGATAACTACCTTCTATCCGCACTTGGACTCGCCTGCCCCCAGTTGACCCCGGCAAAATCCGCCGCGGATGGTTAATGTGCGGTTAACTGCCCGGCAGGATTTGCCCAGCAGGCACCACCGCCCCCGCGAACCAGGGTCCGGCGCCCGGTCTTTCTGGCAGATTTTTCGCATTAAATCAAAGGCATATGCCGACCACCTGGACCCCGCACCCATTCTTGGCACGCTTTTCGCAACTGTTCCTGCGACGGCGACCCATGGGGATGGGTTTGCCGACAGGACGGGGATAAATGATGCTTTCTTCAAAGCTGCGCGCACTGCTTGCCGGCCTGGCGTGCCTAGCGACAATTTTCGCGCCGGTGAGCACAACCACCGCCGCTACCGCGCGCATAAAAGACATCGTCAGTGTAGAGGGTATTCGCGACAACCAGTTGGTCGGCTACGGCCTGGTTGTTGGCCTCAACGGCACCGGCGACACGCTCAACAATGCACCCTTCACCAAGCAGAGCCTGCAGGCGATGCTCGAACGGATGGGCGTGAACACCATCGGCGAGACGATGCGGACCGGCAATGTCGCGGCGGTCATGGTCACCGCGAACCTGCCGCCCTTCTCGACCCAGGGCACCCGCATCGATGTGAGCGTGGCTTCGCTCGGCGATGCGACAAGCCTTCAGGGCGGCACGTTGCTCGTGACCCCGCTGCTCGGCGCCGATGGCGAGGTCTACTCCATCGCCCAGGGCCCGATCTCGGTTGACGGCTTCAGGGCGCAAGGCGCGGCGGCAAGCGTCACCACTGGCGTGCCGACCACCGGCCGCATCGCCTCGGGCGGCCTCATCGAGCGCGAAATCAATTTCAAGCTCGCCTCGCAGCGCACCTTGCGGCTGGCGCTGCGCAATCCCGACCTGACCACGGCGCGTCGCATCGCGCTTTCGATCAACGACTTCATTGGTGCGCCTGCCGCGGTGCCGGAAGATCCGGCGACCGTGCGGTTGACGCTGCCCCCGCGTTTCGATGGCAATATCGTTGACCTGCTGACCGATGTCGAACCCCTTGTCGTCGACACCGACATGCCCGCGAAAATCGTCATCGACCAAAGCTCGGGCATCATCGTCATGGGCAAGGACGTGCGGGTTTCGACCGTCGCCGTGGCGCAGAGCAATCTTACGGTCACCGTCAGCAACGGCGCCAATGTCAGCCAGCCGGCCCCGCTGAGCCAGGGCACCACGACGGTTACGCCCACCACCAACATCAACGTGACGCAGAAGAACAGCGATCTGGCGATGATCCAGGACTCGGTGACCCTGCAGCAGCTCGTCGATGGCCTCAACTCGCTAGGCATCAGCCCGCGCGACCTCATCTCCATCCTGCAGGCGATCAAGGCCACCGGCGCCCTGCAAGCCGAAATCCAGGTGCTCTGATGCCGACCACGATCACAAGCCAGCCCTCGACCCAGGCCGCGAGCCAATCCTACCCGCCGGCGCTGATGAAGCAGGCCCAGGGCCTCGAAGGCCTGTTTCTCAACACGCTCACCAAGGAGATGTTCTCCTCCATCCAGACAGATGGTCCGTTCGGTGGCGGCTTCGGCGAACAGACCTGGCGCGGCATGCAGGCCGAGCAGATGGCCAATGCCATCGCCCAGAACGGCGGCATCGGCCTTGCCGAAAACATCACCCGCAACCTCCTCGACGCGCAGGAGGCTGCCCAATCCCAAAGCACCAACAATATAACGGGAAACGATAGCCCATGACTGCATCAGAACGTGTAGCTGCCCTCGATGCCCTGGACCCCGCCGAACTTTGCCGCAAGACGGAGTCGACGCTTGCCACCCTGGTCGAAATCATGAACGCGGAAACGACCCTGCTCCGCGCCGGTCGCAATCGCCAGGCAACGACGCTGACCGCCGAAAAGACCCTGCTGGTGCAAGACTATGTCGGCCTCGCCCGCGCCATTCAACGGCGCCTCCCGGCCCTGCAGGAGTTGCTGCCGGCGGAAATCGAGCGGCTGCGCCATGGTCATGAAAGCCTCGCAACGCAAATGGCCGAAAATCTCCGCGTGATCGCCACGGCCCGCACCGTTACCGAGACGCTGCTGAGCGACGTCGCGGTAACCGTCGGCGCCCAGAACCGCACCAAGACGTACGGCTCCGACGCCATGATGACGGACCACACCCACGCCGCTGCCCGCGGGATTGCGATTAACCGCGCGCTTTAAGCCAGCGTTGGAAGGCTTTGCTTTGATGGGGACTCTGCCAAATCGGCAGGGTCTCTTTTTTTGATTCAGCGATGCCTGACGGAAGAGTGCACTGTAAGTGGTATTGCCCACCAGGCCCACCCACGGCGTCATGCACGCGAGCGCCGGTATCCATCTTCTCCCCGCCCGACCGTGGGGAATGTTGCCTAGGTGGATCCCAACTTCCGTCGGGACGACGCCGTGGCTAGCGGGACCCGCGGAGCACCGGCGCCTCCGTAACGCCAGGCCTTTGCATAAAATGCGAGCGGCGAGGGGCACCGGACAGTAAATTTCAGCGATCAACGCTGCGGGCGCAATTTCCTCGAGAAGCGCCCGCCGATGAACACCAGCGTTGCAACCCCGCCCAACGGCGTTGGCATCGCCCCAACCGGCGACCATCGCCAGCAGCGCTATCAGCAGGAGCGCTCCACCCGATCGAAGGCTCGAGCTCCGGCCGAGGCAGACGAAGACGGAGCGGGGATCGCGCATACGCCCGCACCACCCACCGACGAACCGCTGGTGCCCGCCGAAACGCTTTTTGCGACGGCCCTCTTTGCCAGCGCACTCCTGCGCATGCCGCCCTCGGCCCGGGAAATAAGCCTGCGTGCCAACCACAGTTGGCACCCCCCCGAATCCACCCTCCGGCTCAGAGACAAGATCATCTGAGCGGCACTCGGTCACGATCCCCGGCCGCCCCCCGACTGCCGCAGACCGGGCGCGCTTTACCGGGATGGATCCTGGGCTCCGGCGAGCCGTAGGTAGCGAGCACAAAAAACGGCCCGCTAGCGAATCGTTATGATTCGCCTCTCCAAAGGCTGGCCGAAAGCACACCTCATTAACCACCGCGGCGAGCGCTATTTCCTTTGATTAACCAAGCCTTTCGCCGCTGATTTTCATCCTCGCGGGGACCGGCGTTAACCCTTCTTTATTTGCTGACGGACGATAGTCGTCGCTGTGCTTCAGGATGAGGCACGGAACAAAGACATCCCAGAAGAGGAATACTCATGTCTGATATCGTTCTCTCGGCTTCGGTTCGTCAGAACCTGCTTGCCCTGCAGTCGACGACCCAGTTGCTCGCAACGACTCAGAACGACCTGGCGACCGGCAACAAGGTCAACAGCGCTCTCGACAACCCGACGAGCTACTTCACCGCCCAGAACCTGAACACCCGCGCGAGCGACATCAGCAACCTCCTCGACAGCGTCAGCAACGGCGTGCAGGTGCTGCAGGCTGCCAACACCGGCATCACCTCGCTGCAGAGTCTGCTCTCCAGCGCCAAGTCGATCGCCAACCAGGCGCTTGAAGCCACCTCCGGCTACGACACGAAGTCGCAGGTCGTGAGCACCGCAATCACCGGCGCAACTGCCGATAACCTGCTCGGCACCGTCAGCTACACCGGCCTTTCTGTTACCGGCAGCGCGATCCAGAACAATACGACCGGCGCGGCCTACAACAACACGGTTTCGGGCGCCGAGGTTTACAACAACTCGATCCCGGGCACCTATCAGGCCAGCGCCGAGACGGTGACCGATGCCGCCTCCATCACCGGCACCACCAATCTCTCTGGCCCCCTGAGCACCTCCGGCTTCGCCGCCGGTCAGAGCTTCAGCGTCACGGTTGGCGGCGTTAGCAAGACTTTCGACGTCTACGACTCGGGTGCTGGTGGAACTGCTCCCACCAACGGCGACGTGGGTGTCGATCTCAACGGCACCACCGGTACCGGCGCGGACCTGGCGACTGCTATCCAGGGTGCGTTCGGCACCAGCATTTCGGCCACGATCAACGGCGGCAACAACCTCCAGATCACGTCGACCAACCTGTCCGACTCGATCACGATCAACTCGGGCACGACCGGTGCGGGCACCCTTGGCTTCACGGGCGCAAGCGTCACTGCCGCGCCGACCGTGACCGCCACGCCGATCGCCACCGCCACGGATCTCAACGGGACGAGCGGCACTGGCCTCGCGGGCCTTGCCGCCGGCAACTCGTTCACCGTTAACGGCAAGACTATCTCGTTCGTCTCCACCGGCACCTCCACCGTTAACGCGGTTACCGGCGGCACCATCGGCCTCGACCAGACGGTCGGCGACGTCGTCAACGCCATCAACACCGTCGCCGGCGGCACGGTTGCCTCGATCAATGGCAGTGGCCAACTGGTCATCAACGCGAACAACGCCCCTGCCGGCGTCGCCAGCATCAATCTCTCGAACAGCAGCGGCTCGCCGTTGGCCGCTCTCGGCATTTCGGGTTCCTCGATCAGCGTCGCGAACACCGGTGGTGCCACCAGCTCCACGGACATCACGGCAACCACCCTGCTGAGCAGCACGGGTTCCGCCACGTCGAACGGTCTGGGGACTGCCATCACGGCCGGCAGCTCGCTCACCGTCAATGGCGCAACCATCAACTTTGCAGCCAGTGGCACCGGCGGCACCGACTTCAACAGCGCCACCAACACCTACACCGTCGATCTCGATAGTGCCACAGTCGGCGATGTGCTCAACACCATCGACAAGATCACCGGCACCTACGGCACGTCCAACGCGTCGTCGGTTTCGGGTGGCAAGATCCAGCTGAGCACGGGCGCCGCGGCCCTGACCATTGCCGGCACGGGCAACGCTCTGTCCTCCCTCGGCCTCACGGCGAACACCTACCAGCCGAACAATGGCGCCCCGGCCCTGATGAGCGGTGCGACCAAGCTGAGCCAGGCCGCCGGGCCGACCTCGAATGGCCTGACGTCCCCGATCACCGATGGCCAGACGCTTACCGTCGACGGCAAGACGATCACGTTCTCCAGCACCGCTGCGACGTCGACCGATGCCAATGGCGGCACGATCAACCTCGGCACCGGCTCCGTCCAGGACGTGCTCGACGCGATCGACAAGGTCACGGGCACTTTCGGCACCGCCAATGCCTCGACCGTCAATTCGAGCGGCGAAATTGTGCTGAACACCGGCACGACCTCGGATCTTTCGCTCGGCGGCTCGGCCCTGTCGGCGCTCGGCCTCTCCCCCGCCACCACTGCCCGCCAGGCCAACAGCTCGCTGGACGGTCTGACGCTCAAAATCGGCGCCACCGATGGCGGCACCGCGACCAACATCACCTTCGGTACGGGTGCTGGCCAGGTCAGCAGCCTTGACGAGCTGAACACGGCGCTGGCGGCGAACAATCTCGAAGCCTCGCTCGACAGCACCACCGGTGCGCTGACGATCACGACCACCAACGACCACGCCGCGGCTACCCTCGGCGCAATCAGCGGCACGGCGACGACCTATGCGGGTTCGCCGCTGTTCAACGCCACCGTTGCGGCTCCTGTGGCAGACACCGACGCGCAGAACACCCGCGCAAATCTGGTCACCCAGTTCAACAACGTCATGGACCAGATCAAGACCACCGCGCAGGACGCGTCGTATAACGGCGTCAACCTGCTCAACGGCGATCAGCTGAAGCTGGTGTTCAACGAGACTGGCACGTCGACCCTGAACATTCAGGGCGTCACCGACAATCCGTCGGGGCTGGGCCTGTCGTACCTGACCTCCGGGTCGGACTTCCTCGACAACTCCCAGACGAACCAAATCTTGGATGTCATCAACACTGCCAGCAGCACGCTGCAGTCGCAGGCTTCGGAACTCGGCTCGAACCTCTCCATCGTGCAGATCCGTCAGGACTTCTCGCAGAACATGATCAACGTGCTGCAGACCGGCGCGTCGAACCTGACCCTGGCGGACCCGAATACCCTCGCCGCCGACAGCCAGGCCCTGTCGACCCGTCAGTCGATCGCGGTCTCCGCGCTCGCCCTGGCCAACAGCTCGCAGCAGAGCGTGCTGCGCCTGCTGCAGTAGTCGGCAAACACGAACTTGGGGAAAGGCGGGCTTCGGCCCGCCTTTTTCTTTGCCCGGTTTTCGGCCATGCTGCTTGAGTCGGATTGCCTTCTGCCATACCGGAGGTCTTTCGCGGCGACCGCCCTGCCCCCGCGTGCTGCAAAGAAGGAGTGGATCTTGTCGCTCAAGGTCGAACTGAAGCCCGGCGAACGGCTGATCATCGGCAGCTGCGTGATCACCAATTCCGATCAACGCACGCGCCTGACCATCGATGGCAAACTGCCAATATTGCGCGAAAAAGATATTCTCAAGCCCGGCGATGCCGACACTACGGCCAAGCTCATCTACCTTGCAGTACAGCTGATGTATCTCGAGGGCGGCTTTGAGGGCGTCAAGACAGAATATTTTACCCTGGTCAATGCCATGGCCCAGATGATGCCGAAAAGTATTGCTATACTCGGCGAAATCAATAATGAGATATTAACCAATAATCTCTACAAAGCTCTCAAGGCCTCCAAAAGGCTGGTCCAATTCGAACGAGAGCAATCCCTAAATGCAGAACCTAGCGGTGCAGGCCTACCAGCAGGCGGCGCGCCAGACATCGACCCCGCGTGATCTCGAGGCCAATCTGCTGTCCCAGGCAGCGGCTCACCTACAACGCATTCGCGAGGACTGGGGGCTGCTGGCCGGCGAATTGCCGGAAGCGCTCAAATTCAACCGCAAGATCTGGACGGTGTTCGTCACCTCGGTCACCGACGAAGAATCGCAGCTACCGCTCGACGTCCGGCAGAACATGGCCAACCTCGGCATCTTCGTGCTGACGCAGACCGCCGAGCTGCAGGTGGCGCCGGCGCCCGAAAAGCTCGACATCCTGGTTCGCATCAATCGCCACATCGCTGCCGGGCTCCGCGGCTCCGCCCACGACTGATCGCTCCGGCCAAATTTACAAATTCGATAACAGCCTGTTCCCGCTCATGCGGGAATTTTTTTGCCCGGGTGACGGAGCTCCTGCACAAACGAAAATTCCCGCTTGCGCGGGAATTTCAACGTTCGCAGCGGTGCAACAGAGGGGCACCCCCTCCGTCTTCAGGCCAGCATATCGAGAGACGACGCCGCAGCCGTGGCCGCGGCCGACGTCGGGTCCGCGCTCGAACCAAGCTGAGTCAGATTGGCCTGTTCGACTGAGACGTTACCCGTCAGGGGGTCGGTCACGGCCGTCATGACTGTCGCGCTGCCTTCGCTCGTGACCATGAACTTCGAATCGCCGATGTGGAACGAGCTGTTGCTGATGAGCACCTGCTGCTGCGTCACCGTACTGCCGGTCTGGAGGCGCACGGTCGCCTTGAACCCGGAGACGCTGGTGATGGCCACCCTGACGGAGCTGCCATCGCTATTTTGCCCCGTCCAGGTTCCCAGGTAGGTGTTGGGGTCGACCGGCACGTAATTCGTCGGCGTGGTCGCCGTAGAGGCGGCCTGGCCCACGGCGGTGTAATTCGCCGCGAGGGCCGTGAGGATGTCATCGCTTGGCGTGTCGGTAGTCGTACTCGTGCCACTGCCGACGAGGTCGTAAAAGCTCGTGGCGGAGGAGGAGATGGTGGTCATTGGACACTCCGTAATCTCAGCATTGGGTCCGAAGGTGGCACGGGCGGGTAAACATTTTGCTCACCCGCCCGCTTCAACAGAACGAAACTACTTCAGATAATTCACGAGCTGCAGTTGGCTGATCATCGAGGTCGCCGAAAAGCTCGCCTGGAGCTGCGTCTGCACCTGCAGCAATTGCGATGCGACCAGGTTCGGATCCGCCGTCTCATCGGTCCCCACGATGTCCTGCAATTGCGCAGAATAGGCCGTGTGCTGGGTCGTCAGGTTTTGCAACGTGGTCTGCGCCAGTCCGAGGTTGACGCCGATCGAAGTGAGGGAATTTGCATTGGTCTCGTTGGTCGTCGATAGATTGGTGGTCGTCCGCACGCTGACCGCATCATATTTTGCCTGGCTCGCATCGGTGTCGGCCGCGGTGTCGGTCGGATAGGTCTGGATCGACTGGACCGCCAAGGTCTTGATGATGTTCGCAAAGCCGTACTGGTTGGCCTCGACGCCGTAGTTCACGTTGGTCGTGTCATCGACCTTGGTGGAGACGGTCGAGAGCGCATTGCTGCTGTTGTCTCCCTGATACCACTGGACGGTGTCGCCGGCCGTCTGGGCGGCCGACTGATATCCGGTCGACGTGGCATAAGTGCCGTCAACTCCGACGGCGGCACGCTGCACGCTCTGGCCGCTTTCATTGAAGAAATTGTTGGCCGCTGCATAGTTGGAAGCGACGGTGAAGTTTCCCGATGTCGTCTCCGTCTGCACGGACGAGGTCAGCGCCGCATTGAAATTGGCCGCCGTCTCCTGCGGTGTCGCCCCGATCTGGAATTCGCCGGGATTTTGCGGTGTCCCCGTAACGGCGGTCATTGTCATGGTGTCGGAGGTGCCGTCTGGGAGAGTGACCCCGATATTGACGGTGTCGCCGTCGGAAGGGGTGCCGGTGAACTGTACAGAAAGCGTCGCCGGCGGCGTGTAGGA
The DNA here is from genome assembly GCA_035493835.1 of Devosiaceae bacterium. GTDB lineage: Bacteria > Pseudomonadota > Alphaproteobacteria > Rhizobiales > Devosiaceae > DASZTU01. The sequence goes on along the minus strand of DATJHO010000119.1, from coordinate 40,315 downwards.
CGGCGCCGCGCTTGGAGTGGGCTGCGTCACGCTGATTGCCGAGCTGTTGCTGGTGCTGACCGAGGCCAACTTCAGTCCGAACGGCACGCCGTCTTCTGTCAGCGCAGTTGTATCGCTCGCCGGGGCCTGCACCTGCACGCGTCCATAATCGGGTGAGGACGCCTGGGCCTGCAAAGACGAATTCAGCGCCGCATTGAAATTGGCCGCGGTTGCCTGAGGCGTCGCCCCAATCTGGTATTCGCCAGGATTCTGCGGCGTACCCGTGACCGCGGTCATTGTGACCGTGCTGGGAGAACCGTCGGCCAGGGTAAGGTTGACATCGACCGTGTCGTTTGCCGTCGGGTTACTCGCGAATTGCACGGAAAGCGACTGCGGCGCCGTCCCGCTTGGCTGCGTCAGGGTAATGGCCGAGCTGTCGCTGGTCGTCGCCGAGACCAGCTTCGTGCCGTAGGGCACGTTATCTTCGCTAACGGTGGTGGTATCGCTGGCCGCAGGCGTTTGGACCTGCAGCCAATCATTCATGCCGCCCTGATCAGCCTGCAACTGCTGGTCGGCGACGGTGGTGAAGCCGTCGAGCCCACCCGAGCCGTTCATGATTGCGTCGGTGGTGGCCACCGGCGCCGATTCGGTAGCGCTGCCGCCAAACAGATAGTGACCGTTGATATCGGTGTTGAGGCTCGATAGCACCTGATCGAGCTGCTGCGAGGCAACACCGGGGGCCGAAGCCATGTTGGTGTTGTCGGTGCCATATCCGTCGGGCGCCGCGTCGCGGACCTGGCCGGTGATGGTGGAGACGTCTTCCACAACGCTGTTCTGCGTCTGCAGGCGCAGGTTCACCGTGTTGATGTTGGTGTCGTAAGCGCTGATCTTGCTGAGCTGCGAGGTGACGGTGAGGTCCTGGTACCGCGTCGAACCCATTCCGGCGAGATCGGACGCGTTCATCCCCGAGGAGAGCTGCGCCTGCAGCGTGTTGATCTCGTTTTCCAGGTCGGAAACGCCCGACCAGCTCGCCGGCAGCGGAAACATCGAATTGCTGATGGTAGTCATTTAAATTTCCCTTGATCCGTTCAGGCGGCCCTGACTTGGCCGATGCGACAATCCAAAAAGCCCGTCCCCAAAAAGCCCGGCGCTATGACCCCATCGCCTGTTCCAGCGTGTTGAACAGGTCCTGCACTACCGAGACCACATGGGCATTGGCGGAATAGGCGGCCTGGAGTTGGACGAGTTGCGCCATTTGGTCGTTGACGTTGACGCCGTTCTCGCTGGTCATCTGCGTGGTGATGGCGCCCATCGTGTCCGAATGGTTGGCGCTGTCCGTCTGCGCTGACGCCGCCGCGGCGCCCTGGAAGTCCGCCATCTGCGAGATCATGTTGCTGACGGTGCCGCTCAGCGATCCGCCAAGGCCGGACGTGTTCGACGGCGGCTGGCCATAGGTCTGGGAATCCAGCTGGCCATAGACATAATTGACGCGGGCCACGTCACCGATCGGCGTCGTGGTCGTGTTCTCGACCAGGAGGTCGTTGTTGGCGACCACGTCAGCATTGACGCTGATGCGGCCGGCAAAGCCCAGTTGCTGTCCCTGCCCGTCGAGGCTGCCGGTATAGGCAGTATTGTCGTTGTCAACGAACAGCGAAAAGCCCAGCCCACCATCCTGCGTCCCCGTGCTGGTGGTTTGGGCGACGAGGCTGTTCACGGCGGTATTGGACGTGCCGTTGTTGAGCACAGTCAGCACGGCGGAAGCAGGGACGGCAGGTGGCCCGGCGGAAGCCGCGGTATCCACGCCGGAGACCTGGACGCTGCCGCCGAGGGCCGTTTGCAGCTGGGTGGCAACGCTCGCGGCGCCGCCCGAGAAATCGACGCCGACGGTGCGATTGCCGTTGCTGTCGACGTAGTCCATCGGCAGCTTGCTGCTGTCAGTGACGTCGACCACATTGACGGTCTGCGACTGGCCGCCAACGCTGTAGCTCAGCGTCACGCTATTGCCAGGCTGCACATTCGAAACATCGACCGAAAACCCGCTGGCCGACCCGCTGGTCGCCGCAGTGCCCGCCGTCTGGTTGGTCGAGAACGACTGGGCGAGGGAGCCGGCCACGGTGTCGAGCTGGTTCTGCGCCTGTACCAGCGTGTTGTCGCGCAGGTCGAGGAGGCCCGCCAGCTCACCCGACTGCAGCACGTTGTTCTGCACCACATCGAGGGACGTGCCGTTGGGTGCGGTAAGCGTCAGCGTGCCGACACCGCTATTGCCCGAGCCATTGCTGACCTGCGAGTTCGCGGTGATATTGGTATTCGGCGTGAACGAGAAGGTCGAGGCTTGCTGGCCGAGAAGAGAGACGCCCGAGCGCGTCGCGAGCGAGACGCTGCCATCGTTGTTGTAGGTGACGTTCACATCGACGATGCCGGCCACCTGGGTGACGAGCTGGTCGCGCTGATCTTCAAGCGCCGCGCGGGCCGTGGGGTCGGTCCCCAGGCTCTGCAATTGTTGGTTGACCGTCACCAGCGACTGGAGCGAGGCGTTGACCGTATTGACGTCACTGGTGATCTGCTGATTGGTCTGCTGGCGCAGTCCCTGGATGTCGCCGGTGAGCCCGTTGAGCGCGGAAGCCAGCGTCTGCGCATTGCTGACCACGGTGGCGCGGGTCGAATAATCATCCGGGCTCGCCGTCAGGGCACTGAGCGAACTCTCGAAGGTATTGTAGACGCTCGACAGCGAACTCGTGTCGCTCGGCGTCCCCAGATAGGACTGCACCTGATTGAGGTAGCTGGAGGTGACGTTCGAATAGGCCGAGTCAGAGGTCTCGCTGGTGAAGTAGCTCTGCAGGCTCTGATCGAACGCGCGGGTAAGGCCCGAGTCGACCGCAGAATTGCCGCTCGTGCCGGTTTGATCGGTGACGCTGAGCGATTCCTGATTATATCCCGGCGTCCCCGAATTCGAGATGTTCCGAGAAACAACGTCCAAACTATCCTGCACCGTGCTCAGGCCGGAAAGCGCATTACTTAGAGTGGTCGACAGCCCCATGAGATCAACTCCTGCTGGAAAATGCGCGTGCCGCAAAAGTGGGCGCCACTTTTGCGGTTGAACACGCGACCAATGTAAACGCCGGACTCATTCTGTTCCGTCGCTCCTAGAAAAGTGGCTGGCGCCCAGCCTCAGGCCATCGTCACTGGATCATGCTGAGGGCGGTCTGCAGCATCTGGTTCGCCGTAGTCACGACCTTGGCGCCGGCCGAATAGGCCTGCTGCGTCACAATCAGGTTGCTGAACTCGGTGGAAATATCGACGTTGGAGGCCTCGAGCGCGCTGCCCGAGATGCTCGGATTTTCGGAAATCAGCGGGCTGCCCGAGTCCGCGGTTGCCTCGAAGGCGTTGCCACTTACCTGCTGCAGAGCGTCCGCACCGTTGAAGTTGGCGGTCACGATCTGGGCCACGTCGACCTGCTGCCCATTCGTGTAGGAAGCGACCACGCGACCGGAATTGTCGATCGCAATCGAGCTGAACTGGCCCGCCGAATAGCCATTGGCATCGTTCGTCGTGACCGAAGCTTCACCGCTGGAATCCCCGAATTGGGTGATGCCGTTGGTGCCGTAGTTCAAGGTAACGTTGCCAAGCGATACGCCGTTTACCGACATGCCGCTGATGGTGCCGGTAGTACCCGTCGGGGAGACAAGCGCACCACTCGAGTCGAAGGTATAGTTTTGCCCGACATTGGTCCACATGGTCTGGCTGCCCGTGGCGGCACTATTGGACGTGTAATAGAGATTCCAGGTGTCCTGACCGCCCGTAGTCGAGCTGTCGGTCTTCACCCAGCGGAACACCACGTTTTCCGGCGAGCCGTTGGAGGCATAGGCAGTAACGGCGCCGCCGGCGATCGACTGGTTGAGGAAGTCGGTGTTCTGGGCAGCCGTGATGCTGGCCGGTCCCGGACCGATTGGCGTGGCCATCGTATTGCCGAGACCGAGGCCGCTCGTCGAGTCGGCAACGGTCAGATTGTCGGTCAGGTCGGAACCGAGGCCGACCTGGACATTGCCGCCACCGTTCAGCCCGACCGTAGCGGTGGTAAAGGGGGCCCCGACGCCCTGGAGCGCCGTCTGGATGCTGGCGAGGGCAGTGGTGACGCTGACCGGCGTGGTCGCCGAAACGTCGATGCCGATGTTGTTTGTCCCAGCAGGAGGCACATAGGGGCCGGTGACAGTGCTGTCGTAAAAATCGAAGGTTTGCGTCACGCCGCCCGCGGTCACGGTCAGCGACGAGCCGGGCTGCATGACGGTGGCGGCGTTGGCGGTACCGGTCAACGCCGAGCCGGTCAGGGTCGCGGTCGTGGTTCCGGCAGCCACGGGCAGGAAATCATTCCTGTTCAGAAGTTCGCTGCCGGGGACGGTCGCCTGATAGGCGCCATTCTGCGGCGTCGAAGGCAGGTTGAGCTGATAATCGATCTGGGTCGTCGGCTGCGCCGGCAGCAAGGAGTTCGAGATCTGGATGGGGCTCGGAACCGCGCCCGAAGACTTACCCGTCGTCGGATCGACCGCCAGACCCTCGAGATAGAAACCCGAGCTGTTGACCAGATAGCCGTCCTTGTTGAGCGTGAAGTCGCCCTGCTGCGTGTAGTAGCTGGTGCCCGAGAAGGTGGTGCCGCCGGCGCCGCTGGTACCCGTGGGCTGCGCCACCATGAAGAAGCCACCGCCGTTGATGGCCATGTTGGTCGCAACATCAGAGCTCGAAATCGTGCCGGAAACGGTGTTCGTCGCCAGGCCCTGAGCCGTGACCGAGCCCGCCACCGGACCGGAGGAAGCGTCCGGGATCATGTCCTCGAACGATGTGTCGACGCGCTTGTAGCCGACGGTCTGCGAGTTCGCGATGTTGCCCGAGATGTTGTCGAGCGCGGTTGCCTGCGCAGAAAGTCCATTAACGGCCGTAGAGAGAGCGCCGTAGATACCCATGTAAGAACCCCCAGATGGAATTTTGGCGCCATCGAGACGCCGGCTCACCACTGATGAAGCAAGCGCGATGCCAAGTTTTAGCTCATTGATTTTGCGTACGAATTTTACCGTACTGACAGGCGCCCGGTGCCCTAGCCCGGCAGATCGAGCCGAACCCCCGGCAGAAATTGCCGCGAGTTGGCGCGGCTTGTGCGGAGTTCGCCGATCGTCTAAACGGCAAGCCTGTTATTCGAGGCAGAGAAGCTGATGCTGTTCGACACGCCCGAAACATTCCTGGCGGCCCCGCGCCACGCGGTGACGGCGTTCGGCATGTCCGGTGTTGGCAAGACGCGGCTCGCGGCACTGCTGCGCAAGAGCCACTGGTTCCACTATTCGGTGGATTACCGCATCGGCACCCGCCACATGGGCGAGTACATCGTCGACAATTTCAAGTCCGAGGCCATGAAGGTGCCGTTCCTGCGCGATCTGCTGCGCTCGGATTCGATCAAGATCACCTCGAACATCACCTTCTCGAACCTCGACCCGCTGTCGACCTATCTGGGTCGCCCTGGCGATCCCGCGCGTGGCGGCCTGCCGCTGGCCGAGTACCAGCGGCGGCAGGCCCAGCACGCAGCCGGCGAAAAGCTGGCGCTGCTCGAGGTGCCCGAGTTCATCCGCCGGGCGCACGAGCTTTACGACTACGATGATTTCATCGCCGATACCGGCGGCTCGCTGATCGAGGTGATCGATCCGGGCAATCCCGAAGATCCAGTGATCAAGGCGCTGACGGGGCACTCGGTCCTGCTCTATATCCGCGGCACCGAAAAGGATGCCGCCGAACTCGTGCGCCGCTTCAAAGACAGCCCCAAGCCGATGTATTATCGGCCGGATTTTCTTGTTGCCAAATGGGCCGAATACCAGAAGCTCAAGGGCATCATGAGGGACGACGACGTCGATCCCGCCGATTTCGGCGCCTGGGGCTTCGAGGCCCTGCTCTACGACCGGCTGCCGCGCTATCAGCAACTGGCCGACAATTTCGGTTATACCGTCGAAGCGGCCGATCTTGCGACCGTGCGCGACGGCGATGAATTTCTCGACCTCATGGCCAACGCGATCCGCGAACGCAACCGAATGCGCTGAGCCCTCCCGGCTCGAGGTTTTCCAGCGCTTGCCGCGGCCGCGAGGGCTCAAATCTGCCTACCCTGCCCGGGGCCTCACCGCCCGCGCAGTCATGGCTGCCTGAACGAGCGCGCCGCTCTCAGAGAACGTGACAAAATGCCGATACGCATTCCCGACAATCTGCCCGCCCGCAAGACGCTAGAGGCCGAAGGCGTGGTGGTGATGGATTCTACCCGCGCCGCCCGCCAGGACATCCGGCCGCTCTCGATCGGGCTGCTCAACCTGATGCCCAACAAGGAACGCACCGAGACGCAGTTCAGCCGGCTGATCGGGGCGACCCCGCTGCAGGTCGATCTGACGCTGGTGCGCATCACCGACCACAAGTCCAAGCACACCTCGGAAGACTACCTGAAGACCTTCTACAAGACCTGGGAAGAGGTGCGCCGGGAGAAGTTCGACGGCTTTATCGTCACCGGCGCACCCATCGCCCACATGCCGTTCGAGGAGGTGCGCTACTGGCCGGAGATGCTCGACATCCTCGACTGGACGCAGACCAATGTGCACCGCACCATGTTCATCTGCTGGGGCGCACAGGCGGCGCTGCACCATTTTCACGGCGTGCGGCGCTATCGCATGCCGAAAAAGGTGTTCGGCGTCTTCCGGCACAAAATCACGAAGCCCGGATCGGTTTGGCTGCGCGGCCTTTCCGACAACCCCATGGTGCCGGTTTCGCGCTACAACGACATCGACCGCCAGAGCCTTGGCCCTGACCTCGAGGTCCTGATCGACAACGAGGAGATCGGTATCTGCCTGCTGGACGACCCGAAACATCGGGCGGTGCACATGCTCAACCACTGGGAATATGACAACCGCTCGCTGGCCGACGAGTATGAGCGCGACATCAAGGCCGGCCTCGATACCCCGCAGCCGATAAACCTCTTCCCTAACGGCGACACCACCGCCGTGCCGGAAAACCGCTGGCGCAGCCATGCCCATCTGCTGTTCCAGAACTGGGTCAACGAGATCTACCAGACGACGCCGTACGAGATGGCGAAGATCGCGATGCGGAGTTAGGGGCGGCGCCCCTTCGCAAGCATCATCCCGAAGGAAGCCGGCAACTGTGTTGTGGCTATATCCCCAGGTCATCCCCGCGAAGGCGGGGATCTCCGTTATCGTCCCGAGCAGCGGCGCTAGACGGGGATTCCCGCCTTCGCGAGGATGACGTGGTGCTATTGGCACACGGGTGGACCCACCCCAGCCCCGAGCGCCTACCCGTAGGCAGCGCTTGCAATCTGCTGCCCGGGCCCTACCTTCGCTCATCCAACATGCGCGGGGAGCTGATGCCGCGAGCACCGACCAGTCTTGCCGACGAACTGGGGATCGCGCTGGCCAATCTCGCCGATGCCGCGACCGGCGCCTTTACCCCCACCTTGCGGCTAGGGGTTACCGGCCTTAGCCGTGCCGGCAAGACCATTTTCATCACCGCGCTCGTGCACAACCTGCTGACGGGCGGGCGCCTGCCAGGCTTTGCGCCGCTGACGGAAGGGCGCTTCGTCGGTGCAAAGCTCGCCGAATATCCGGATGCGAGCGTTCCCCGTTTCGCCTATGAGCAGCACCTCGAGGCGCTCACGGGGAAGCCGCCGAATTGGCCGGAATCGACCCGCCGCATCTCCCAGCTCCGCTTGACGCTGAAATATCAAAGCCGCCGCTGGCTCTCCGGCATGCGCGGCCCCTCGATGCTCAATCTCGATATCGTCGACTATCCCGGCGAATGGCTGCTCGACCTGCCGCTCCTTTCCCTGAGCTTTGCAGAATGGAGCGCAGAAGCCCTCGATCGGGCGCAGCGCCCGGCCGCGGCCGCTGAAGCCGGGCCATTCCTCGCGGCACTTGCCGCGACGGACATGGCGGCCGAAGCGACCGACGTCGCGGCCGAGGCGCTGGCTGCCGCCTTCACCCGCTATTTGCGTGAAAGCCGCGTCGATGGCCGGGCGCTCTCCACCCTCCCCCCCGGCCGCTTCCTGCTGCCCGGTGATCTCGAAGGCTCGCCCGCCCTGACCTTTGCGCCGCTGCCGCCGCCGTCCGGGCCCGTGCGTCATTCCAGCCTCTACGCCATGCTCGAGCGGCGCTATGAGGCCTACAAGGACATCGTCGTCCGCCCGTTCTTTCGCGATCATTTTGCCCGGCTCGATCGCCAGATCGTGCTGGTGGATACGTTGCGCGCCCTGAACGCCGGGCCAGACGCGGTGCGCGATCTCGAGACGGCGCTGACCCAGATACTCGCGGCCTTCCGGCAGGGCGAGAACAGCCCCTTGTCGCGGCTGGTCTCGCGGCGCATCGATCGCATCCTGTTTGCGGCGACCAAGGCCGACCACGTGCATTCGACCTCGCACGATCGGCTGGAGGCAATCCTCAACCGGCTCGTTGCCAACGCCGCCCGCCGCGCCCGCTTCGCCGGCGCGGAGACGCGCTCGCTGGCTCTCGCCGCCATCAGGGCCACGCGCGAGGGCACCGTTACGGAGGGCGGCCGGCCCGTAAACGTCATCATCGGCACGCCGATGCCGGGTGAGCGGCTCGACGATCAGACTTTTGACGGCAGCGGTGAAATCGCGCTGTTTCCCGGTGACTTGCCCGAAGATCCGGAGTCGGTTCTGGAGGATGATCGGCCGGTAAAGCTGAAATTCATGCGCTTCGAGCCGCCCCAAAAACTCGAGCGCAATGCCGAGGGCGCCTTCGTGCTGCCCCATATTCGCTTCGACCGAGCCCTCGACTTCCTCATCGGAGATTGGCTCAGATGACCGATCCCTTCGCCCGCCCAATTGCCGATGCTCCCCGGCCTGCTGAAGAGCCGCGCAGCCCGAAGGCATTTGTGCCGGCGGCTGTCGAGCTGGCCGAGACCGAACCGGATTTCGACGCCGGCCCCGACGAGATCGAGCCCGCCTCGCTGCCCAAGGGCATGGGCTGGCTCGGGCGCATCGCCTGGAGCGCCGGCGGGTTGCTGGTTTCACTCGGTCTTTGGCTGATGGCGGACCGGCTGATCGCAGACCTCTTCGCCCGCTACGCCTGGCTCGGCTGGGCCGGCGTGGCGCTACTGGCGGCCTTCTGCCTCGCCGTCCTGGTCGTGATCATCCGGGAGTTCTGGGCTGTCCGCCGGTTGAAGACGCTGGATAGCCTCCGCCATCGCGCCGCCGAAGTGCTTATCAGCGACAAGCGCCAGGGCGGGCAGTCCATCGAACGTGAACTTGCGGCCCTCTATGCCGGCCGTCCCGACCTGGCTCGGGCCCGGCAAGATCTTTCCGCCCACGCTGCCGAGATTTTCGATGGGGGCGAAATCGTCCGCTTCGCCGAGCGCACGCTAATGAGTCCGCTCGACGCCCGCGCGCGGGCATTGACCGCCGCGTCGGCCCGGCGCGTGGCGCTGGTGACGGCAGTATCGCCACGAGCGCTGGTCGATGTCGGCTTCGTGATCTTCGAGAGCGTCAGGCTTGCGGGCGCCATTGCTGCGCTCTACGGCGCCCGGCCCGGCTTTTTCGGCTTCTGGCGGCTAACCGGTGCGGTGCTGAGTCACCTTGCCGTGACCGGCGGCCTGGTGCTGACCGATGGGCTCGTCGAACAGCTCGTCGGGCAAGGGCTTGCGGCCCGCCTTTCGCAACGGCTGGGCGAGGGCGTCGTCAACGGATTGATGACGGTGCGCGTCGGCATCGCCGCAATGCGCGTCGTTCGCCCCCTGCCCTTCGAAACCGAGCGGCAACCCCAAGTCCGCGACTTTATCCCCGAACTGGTGAAAGTGGCCAACGCCGGGCGCTAGAGCCGTTCACCGTTTCATCGAAACGCTGAACGCTCTCCAACTCTTTGTCATGTCGCGTTTCCGAAGCGGAAAAGTGGTGGCCACTTTTCCTGGAAACGCTCTTGGCACCCACGAATCGCCTCTTCGCGCTCGAAATTGGGCCCGACCGGCTTGGGCAAGCCGACCTTTGCATTTTCGTAACCGCTAGCCGAAATTGTTGCGGGTTTGTGACGAAACAGACTGTTTCCCAAAACACTTACGGTCATTCGGATTCCTGCACCTATATGGGTGCTGTGGATGCTTCCTCCGGCGCTACCGCCAACGAGGAAGGTTCACGGATCGGCCGCTCCCGGCCGACCACCCTCGGATCAACGAAAACAGCGTCAAACGGGCGGAAGCACCCTTCCCCCGTGCTGAATTTCATTTCCGAGATTTGCTTATGAAGGAAAGAAAAATGGCTAAGTCCACTATCGTCGCCAGCCTGGCCCTTGCCGCTATCGGTTTCGTTGCAGTCCCCGCCGGGTCGGCGGTCGCCGCAACCCTCAACCAGGCAAATAGGCCAGTCCTCTCGCTGACCCAGAACACCATGAATGCCAACTACGCCTATGATGTCGCGAGCAACACCTCCGGGATCACCGAGCAGAGCCTGAGCACCTCGGGCGACCTGCCGAGCTACAGCAATCCCGACCAGCTGCGCAGCCATCCGAACCAGGTTCATCGCGACGGCGATCGCAACTAACGGCGCGGCGCTGAACAGCGCTGACCAAACCAGGCCGGGATCGCTTCTGAGACCCCGGCTTTGTTCCCCACCGAATGGCCGAACATGACCAGGCCCCTTCCGCTGACTTAACAAACTTTAAGCTGAACGGCCCTGTTTCGTCGCTAATCGGGGACCTATATGGCCCCTGTGGATGCCTTCCACGGCGAAAGAGCCAAGGCGGAAATCCAGGCTCGGCCAATGTCGGTCGACCACCTTCGGATCAACGGAAAACCCTGCAACGGCGGAGGGACATCCCTTCACTGAGCGTGTTTTCTGTTGCCGAAATTAGATGAAGAAGGAGAAACCAAATGTCAAAGTTCACTACCGTCGCCAGCTTGGCCGTTGCCGTTGTCGGATTTGCCACGATGTCCGGCAGCTCGGCGATCGCGGCTTGCCTCAATCCCGCCGATACGTCGAACCTCTCGATGACCAGCAGCCTTTTGGCTCCGAACGAAGAAGGCAGCCACCAGCGCCTCGTTCGCCAGGCCGAATTGGCGCAGGGCAACCAGTGCGACCTCGCGCAGGCGACCTACAGCACCAGCGCCGCAGACACCCTCAACTCCCATCCGAACGAGTCCGGCTACCACGAGCACAACCGCGGCTGAGGGGCGTCCGCCCTTTCGACACTGAGCGACGGCCGCAAGTCAGAGATCCCAGAGTTGTGAGCGGCGGCTAAGGCCGACCGTCTCGCGAGGCGGCCCGACGGGCCATCCCGAGCCTCCAGACCAAACTCGCTCCTCTGATTGCGGTGTCGCACGTCTCAACCAGGCGGATCTGCCGGTTCGGAATCGCTTCCGAGACCCCGGCTTTCCCCCCTCGTCCGAATAGCCGAACATGACCCAGACCCTGCCGTTGACTTAACAAACTTTAAGCTGAGCGGCCCTGTTTCGTCCCACCTGGGGGACCTATATGGCCCCAGTGGATGCCTCCTACGGCTAGTACAGCCAAGGCAGAAATCCAGGCTCGGCCAATGTCGGTCGACCGCAATCGGATCAACGGAAAACCCTGCAGCGGGCGGAAGGACACCCTTCCCTCGACCGTGGATTCTGTTGCCGAAATTTAGACTTAGAAGGAAAACCAAATGTCGAAGCTCACCACCCTTGCCAGCCTGGCCGTTGCCGTTGTTGGATTTGCCACGATCTCCGGCGGCTCGGCGATCGCCGCCTGCCTCAACCCGGCCGATACGTCGGACCTGTCGATGACTAGCAGCACGCTCGATCCGCACGAAGCCGGCAACAACAACCGCATGAGCCGTCAGGAAGAACTGTCCCAGGGCAACCAGTGCAATGTCACTCCGGAATCCTACAGCACCGCCGCGACTGGTTACGACACCCATCCGAATGAATCGGATTACCACCAACACAACCGCGGCTAAGAGGCGCCCGCCCCTTAGCTGAGAACGACAGCCGCAAGTCAGACATGCCAGTTTGGCGAAGGGCGCCCAATGCGGGCCCTTTGCAGCAGCCGGCCCAGCAGCCGCGCCTATCACTCCAACTGCATCGCTATCATGCCCAATGCCGAGGTCGCTCCCGCGACCTCGACATGGCTTGACTTGACTTGACTTGACTTGACGGTGAGGTTGTTTGTTTCCAGCTAAACAACGTTTAACAAAACATCCACCCTCCGGTAGCAACGCTACCAGTATTTCTTACTTGGCGGATATCTTCCAAGGCACGAACTGCCAGGGATGAGACCTATGGGTCGGCCGATCCCGGCCGACAAGCCTTCGGACTAGCGAACAACTTGCTGCGGGGGAAGGAGTACTTTCCCCGAGGGTGGATAGCCCTGCCGAAAATTACGACCAGAAGGATAGAATATGCCTAAGTTCATCACCCTCGCCAGCCTGGCCTTTGCCGCCATCGGATTGGCGACGATCTCCAGCGGGACCGCATTCGCGGCGACCTGCCTTAACCCGGCGTCCGTGACACCGCTGTCGCTGACTCACGACGACATGGCCCCGAACCGGGGAGCCGGCTACGATCGGATGGGTGTCCAGGAGGAACTGGCCCTGGGGAACAGGTGCGGTCTTTCGCCTGACTACAACGTTGCCGACTACGATACGCTGAGGAGCCACCCGAACGAGATGCACTCCCCGACGCACCAGCCTCACCACCACTCCAGCCATAGCCACCGCTAAACGCACATTCTCGAGGCGGCCTCGGCGCCCCGGGCATAGCTGACAAACGGTCGGATCGGATCATCCGATCCGGCCGTTGTCATTTCTGCTCGCCAGGCTCACATTTTTGCTCACGTCCATTCACGCAAACGTCATATTGCGGAATTGTTACGAAAAATTTCGGAAACAAAAGCGTCTTGTAACTTGCCTCAGCATGTCGGCAAGCCTATCCACTGCGCCATGGGGTTTGTCTAAAGAAGTCGGCAGCCCCAGCTGACCTTATATACCAATAACGGATGCTGCATATATTGCCGCGGCAGAAGATTTATTGGCCACAAGGCGGTTTGCACTGGACTCCATATTTATGGATGAATAACAATGCGCAAAATTTCTTTGCTTGCCTGGATTGCGGTGACGACGCTCGGTTTGGCCGCCGTGTCCACAGGATCGGCGTTCGCAATGGGTTGTTTGAACCCGGGGCAGGCGACGCCTCCGACTCTTTCGGAGTCCCCCCTCGCCCCTCACTCGTCTTCGGTGCAGCCCGGCCGGGAAATGCAGAGATATAGCTCGGGCCTCTCCGAGGGCAATGCGTGCCCGACGACCGAGCAATCCCAGCCGCTCTCGCCGACCACGGCCAAGCGTCGCGCCAGCCAAAACTGAACAAGCCAGACCGCCACATCGCCGGCAGAACCGGCACCAGGCGGATGGCGAAGGCTTGCGGCCACCGCAAGCATATAGGCCGGGGCGGGCTTTGCCTGCTCCGGCCGATTGGTTTCACGCCAGCTTTGAATGCCCTGCTCAGCAGCTGACCGCTTCCTGCCGCAATATGTGCCTCCGCCAACCTCGCTCGACAAGCCAGAGGCGCACCGCGCCTGATACCCCGGCCCGTTCGCCCCATCGAACCTTGCGCTGGCGGCAGGAAAGTCCAGCGTTCTGAAGGCGCTCGCGCCTAGCCCCCTATCCCACATTGCCGGAACGTTACGAAAAGTTTCGGTTTCGTGACGCCTTTGTAACTTGCCGCAGCTCATGGGTGTCACTATCCCGACACATAGAGGGTTTGTTGATGAAAAAAACGACCTCTACCGAGTGTTAAAGAGCACTTCGGCGTCGGATTTCTGTGATCCGACGACCGACAGGGCAAGTTTTACACTCGAATTACTAGGGAACCCAAAAGGGGAAAGATAAATGCGCAAGACTTATTTGTTTGCCGGCCTCGCCATCGCAGCAATCAGCATGGGTGCTGCCGGCACCGCATCGGCCGCCCAGCCTGCCGGCGTGACCTGCCCGGTCGGGGCCAACGGGATTCAGTATCACTACGTTGCTCGGCACAACACCTGCGTTCCGGTCAAGGTGAGTGCCCGCATGGCCACCCAGAGCACCACCACGCCCCAGGCGCTGAAGACCAGCACCATTGTGGTTCAGGCCCCTGCCAATACGCTTGCCAGCGGCGACGGCAGTTGAGCCAACCAGACTTACTCGTCTGCTAAGCAAAGGGCCGGGTCTGCATCGTCAGACCCGGCCCTTGTGCATTCGAAGACCGCCAAAGACGCCACGCCGAGCAAAACTGTCCGCTATGTGACAATTTTTCCGCCACAAATGGTTCAATAGCAACTCACAATGGGCCTTTCTTGGAACTATCTTGCACACAGGGAGTTAGTCTAAACAACTCGCAACCTGCCATGCGAGTGCCCAGGACTTTCAACGCAGGATTGTTAAACCCCGCGACAGGATGAATGCCCCCTCCGCACTCGCGTTACTTGCGAACGATGTGAGAGGAATACAAATGCAAAAGACATACCTGCTCTTCGCTCTTGCCGCCGCATCCATCACCTTGGGAGCTGCCAGCGCCGCTTACGCACAGCCCGTCGGAGTGACCTGCCCGATCGGGAGGGACGGCATCGAGTACCGCTACATACCCCAGCAAAACATCTGCGTTCCGGTCCGGACGCGCGCTCCTGTCGAAAGCCGGACTACGCCGCAGTCCTACACGGCGCGCGCCGTGGCCGCGCCACAGGTCCCGGCTAGCACCCTCGCCAGCGGCGACGGCAGCGGCGGCTGAAGCCGCGCAGACTTCATCGCCCCACGGAAGAAGGGACCGGGTCATTTGCGGAGCCGGTCCCTGGATTTTCTGTCACCTATGACGCCAACTGCGGACCAGTGTTGGCAAATGTGTGCGGCCTGTTACCGACATTTTTCTAATATCGACATTTCGTCGATATTAATGACTTTTTTGTAACTTGTTCCGACCACAAACTAGAACTATCTACCTCACACGGAGTTGACGCAAACAACTCGCCAGCCCCAAACGAGCGCTTGGAAGCACCGCAACCCCAGGGACTGTTGTTCCCGCGAGCGGCGCCGCTGCTTCTTTGGCCCCGCGTTGCTGATATAACCGAGTGAGGGGAACTTCAATGCTCAAGACTTATTTGTTTTCCGGCCTTGCCGTAGCGGCAATCACCTTCGGTGCGGTCGGCACCGCTTCCGCTCAGAGGTACAGTGTGACCTGCCCCATCGGGAGCAATGGCATCGAATACCGCTATGTGCCCGGGCAAAACATCTGCGTTCCTGTCAGGGTGCAGGCTGGCACAGAGCCCCGGGTAACACAGCAGTCGGCCCCACTCTACGGTGCCCCCGCGCTGGTGGCCCCGGCGCCCGCTGCCCCTACGGTACAGACGCCGCTCTCCCTTTCCGGGGGCGACGGTAGCGGCAACAACACCCAACCCTGAGGATCAATCTCCGGGGTTCCGCCAGATATTACGGCTCCGGCGGTTTTGCGGGGCAAAGCTTGGCGCGTCCTGGCTAGCCGTGAGCCGCCGAAGCCGCGAGCGTTAGCTTCAGGCCATCCAGTTCATCGCTGAGCAGGATCTGGCAGGAGAGGCGCGAATTGGCTTGCCGGTCGGGCACGGGATAGAGCAAATCTTCCTCGTCGTCCGTCGGCGCGGGCAGCCTGTCGAGCCAGGCCTGCTCAACATAGACGTGGCAGGTCGCGCAGGAGCAGCCCCCGCCACACTCGGCTTTGATATTGAGGCCCCAGTCGCGGATCACTTCCATGGCCCGCCAACCATCGAGCCCTTCCAGCTCGTGCTCCGCGCCGTCTTGGTCGGTAACGAGGATTTTCATCTCAGAATTTCCACCCCAAGGGCCACTCCTGCGCGGCGTTATCCCGAATGACGCCGGGCTTTTCCAATTCCCCTCGTGGCGCGGCCCTCGTCCTTCGACAGGCTCGGGACGAGGTCCTACGCGTGGGCGGCGCCTGCAACGGCGCCATAACCGAGCGGGCTGCTAACTCACCACGCCGAGCTTGCGCTGCAGCTTGGTGGAGGACGTCGTGTACTGGAACACCACGCGCTCATCGGGCGAAACGATCTTCTTGGCCGCCTGGGCCATCAGCGCCGCCTCGTGGAAACCGGAGAGGATGAGCTTGAGCTTCCCCGGATAGGCGTTGATGTCGCCGATGGCGAAAATGCCCGGGATCGAGGACTGGAATTTTTCCGTATCGACCGCAACCAGGTTGTCGTTGAGCTCAAGTCCCCAATCGGCCACCGGGCCGAGCTTCATAGTGAGCCCGAAGAAGGGCAGCAGGCGCGTCGCCGGAATGCTGAGATCACCGGCATCGGTCGTCAGGTGCACGTGGTTGAGCTGGCCGTCATCGCCATCGATCTTGGCGATCTGGCCGAGCTGGAAGCTGATCTTGCCTTCCATCACCAGTTCCCGCATGCGATTCACCGAAGCCGGCGCCGCCTTGAAGGCGTCGCGACGGTGGACCAGCGTCAGCGAGCGTACGATCGGCTGCAGGTTCAGTGTCCAGTCGAGCGCCGAGTCGCCGCCACCGACGATCACCACGTCCTGGTCGCGGAAATCGTCCATCTTCCGCACCGCATAGAACACGGACTTGTTCTCATACGCCTCGATGCCTTCGACGGGCGGGCGCTTGGCCTGGAACGAGCCGCCGCCGGCTGCGATCACCACCACCTTGGCCCGGATCACCTCGCCGCCGTCGGTCGTGAGGCGGAAACTGCCGTCCGGCAGTTTCTCCAGCGTGTTGACGATGCGGCTGAAATGGAACTCGGGGGCGAAGGGGGCAATCTGCTGCATTAGATTGTCGACCAGCCCCTGGCCCGTCACCATGGGGAAGCCCGGAATGTCGTAGATGGGTTTTTCCGGATAGAGCTCGGCACATTGCCCGCCCGCGCGGTCTAATATATCGACCAGATGGCATTTGAGATCGAGCAGCCCGAGTTCGAACACGGCGAACAGGCCCACGGGGCCCGCGCCGACCACTACAACATCGGTGACGATTTCTGCTTCAGACATTTTTCTCTCGATACTTCAAGGCTCACTTGGCCTCGCTTGAATACGCAAGTCATCCCCGCGAAGGCGGGGATCTCTGTTTGCTCGACCAAACGGAGATTCCCGCCTTCGCGGGAATGACGCGGCGTTTGGGATTGGCCTACGCCGTCTCGGTTTCTTTCCCCGCCCGGCGCAGGAACGGGCGCGTGCCAACCGGCACCTCCGTTGCGCCGACCGGCTGGTAGAACAACGCCACTTCGGGCAGTTGCCCGGCCTCGAGCGCCTTGCGTGTGGGCCCGTGCGTCACGACGAACGCATTGATGCCGCACCGGCGCATCAGCGGGATCTGGTCCTGCAACACGTCGCCCACGGCCCGGATCTCCCCCTTGTAGCCAAAACGCTCGGAGAGCAGCCGGGCGGTCGAATAGCCGCGGCCGTCAGTGAACGCCGGGAACGCGATCGCGACCGAAGCGAAGCGGCCAAGATCGCCTTGGGCCAAGCCAATATCCTCGCCCGGGCTGACCAGCAGCCCCAGCGGATGGGGGCTGGCGAGCACTGCCTCGCGCTGCTCCAGGAACAGCTTCAGCGGCACATGGGTATAGCGCGCTGTCGCCGGCTCATAGGCTTCCGCCCAAGGCGTGAACGGATCGGCGATGAAGGCGCCGTTCTTCCAGAGATTGTGCTCGACCTTGGCCATCGGGGCAGCAATCGCTCCGTTGAAATCGAAATGGATGCCGCATTCCTTCTTGTCGAGCCCGCGCCAGCGGCCGGCCCGGGCATCCTCGCCCTCTGCTACAGCCGAAGTGCACGGCGCGCAACCGATGGATTTGTAGCCCTTTGCATAGAGGGGATGCGAAGGCAGGTTGTGCTGTTCGCGGTAGGCGAGGACATCGGCATCCGACCAATAGGCGAGCGGATTGACTTTGATGCGGTCGTCGCTCGTCAGCTCGAAATGCGGCAGCACGCCCCGTTCCTTGGTCTGGTAGCGCTTGCGGCCGGTCACCCAGCCGCCGAACTTTTCCAGCGCCGGCTCCAGCGGCTCGGCCTTGCGGATATAGCAGCAGGAATCGGGATCGGTTTCCCAGAGATCGCCATAAGGATCGAAACGGCTTAGGTCGGCCGGATCGGGCTGAAGGGAAATGACGTTGGTCAGCCCGAGCTTCTGCTTCAGCGTCTCGACATAGGCCAGCGTTTCCGGAAAATGCTTGCCCGTTTCAAGGAAGTAGACCGGCAGGTCCGGATTGATCTGCGACACCATGTGCAGCAGCACCACCGAATCCGCGCCGAACGAGGAGACCACGGCGGCATCGCCCGGCAGCAGTTCGGTCAGCGCCTGCTTCAAGACGCCGAGCGAGTCCATCTCGTCGAACATGCCGTTGAGCGCCATGATGCCCAACTCGCGCAGCTTGTCCGGCCGCTTGAGGCTGTGGAGCATATCAACTCCCATGGCGCTGGCCCCTTTCTTCCCTCGCCCCTTGCGGCAGAGGGGGCCCGAAGGGCGGGTGAGGGGTGGGCAGCGAACTCGATGCGTGTTGCCCACCCCTCATCCGGCGCTCAGCGCCACCTACTCCCGCAAGGGAAGAAGGAAGAGAGGCAAGCCTTGAAGAAATCTCATGCATTGCCATAGAGCGCCTCCTTGAACGGCGCTTCGCCCAAGCGGCGGAAGGCAGCGATGAAGGGTTCGTCGGGAGTTTCGCGCCGGGCGATATAGGCGTCGACCAGCCGCTCGATGGCGTCCGGCACCTCTTCGGCCTCGAAGCCGGGGCCGAGGATCTTGCCGACCGACGCATTCTCGGTGGCGTCGCCGCCGACGGTGATCTGGTAGAGCTCGCCGCCCTTCTTCTCGACGCCCAAAATGCCGATGTGGCCCACATGGTGGTGGCCGCAGGCATTGATGCAGCCCGAAATCTTGATCTTGAGGTCGCCGATTTCCTTCTGCCGCTGCGGCGAAGAGAATTTTCGCGACAGCTCTTCGGCGATCGGGATCGAGCGGGCGGTGGCGAGGGCGCAAAAATCCATGCCCGGGCAGCAGATGATGTCGGTGATCTCACCGACATTGCCCGCCTCGAGCCCGGCCGCAACCAGCCCGTCATAGAGCGCCCGGAGATCGGCGATGGCCACATGCGGCAGCACCAGGTTCTGCTCGTGCGTCGCGCGCAGTTCATTGAACGAGAAGCGCTCGGCGAGATCGGCCACCAAATCCATCTGGTCGGCGCTGATATCGCCCGGCGGCTTGCCAATGGGCTTCAGTGAAATGGTGACGCTCACATAGCCGGGCTGTTGATGCGCGTTGAGGTTGTTCTCGAGAAACCGCCCATAGGCCGGATCGAGAATCTTTTCCCGCGCGATGTCGATGACTGTTGCCGGATAGCTCGCAAACGTCGGCGGCGCGAAATAGGCCGAGATGCGGTCGAGCTCTTCCTCGGGCAGTGTCAGCACGCCGCCGCGGACCTGGGCGAATTCGGCTTCCACCTGCCCCTTGATGGTCTCAAGGCCCTCTTCGTGCACCAAAATCTTGATGCGTGCCTTGTACTTGTTGTCACGGCGGCCATAGCGGTTATAGACGCGGAGGATGCTCTCGAGATAGGCGAGCAGGTCGGTATTCGGCACGTAGCTGTTGATGAGCTTACCGATCATCGGCGTGCGTCCCAGGCCACCGCCGACCCAGACTTCCCAGCCGATTTCGCCCGCGCCGTTGGTCACGGCCTTGAGCCCGATATCGTGGAATTTTATCGCCGCCCGGTCGTTCGGCGCGCCGGTCACCGCGATCTTGAATTTGCGCGGCAGAAAGCTGAATTCCGGGTGGAGGCTCGACCATTGCCTGAGGATTTCGGCGATCGGCCGCGGGTCGATGATCTCGTCGGCGGCAGCGCCCGCGAACTGGTCGACCGTGATGTTGCGAATGCAATTGCCGGAGGTCTGGATGGCGTGCATCTCGACCTCGGCCAAATGGTCGATAATGGCGGGAATGTCCACCAGCTTGGGCCAGTTGTACTGGATGTTGGTGCGGGTGGTAAAATGCCCGTAGCCGCGGTCATAGGTCCGGGCGATATGGGCGAGCTTGCGCATCTGCTTTCCGCCCAACGTCCCATAGGGCACGGCAACGCGCAGCATATAGGCGTGGAGCTGCAGATAGAGCCCGTTCATCAGCCGGAGCGGCCGGAACTGGTCCTCGTTCATTTCGCCGCTGATGCGGCGCCCCACCTGCTCGCGAAACTGGTCGGCCCGCGCTTTCACGAACGCGGCGTCAAACTCGTCATATCGATACATGGCCGTCCTCAGTCAGGTGCTGCCGGTCAAAGACCGGAGTCGTGGAGCCGGTGGCGCGGATGCGTTCGCGCAGCCGCTCGGGGTAAAGCTGGCCGTCCTTCAGCACGACCTTTTCGATTTCGATGCTGAGGATGCGCATGGTCGCCTTGGTCTTGGCGACCGCCTCGTCGCGCTCGGCCTTGTCCCCCGACCCAAAGGTCCGCGCCTGCTGCAAGTCCTCGACCCAGTTGCCCTGCGGGTCGAGATAGACCGTGGCGCCCGAGATGAGCTCGTTACCGGTTAGAATTTCCATCACGCTACCTTGAACTGCTGCCCGGCAAGCGCCGCTGCATCTTGCCAATCACCCGCGGCGATTGCCTCGCCAATGAGGATCACCGCGGGGCCGTCGACGAAATCGATCTCGCCCTCGGCCAATTGGCCCACCGTGCCCCGATAAAACGAGCGGTCCCGCCGCCCGGCATTGACCACGATGCCAACCGGCACCGTCTCACTGAGACCGCTGCTGATCAGCCGCGCCGCAACTTCAGGGGCGATCGACTTGCCCATATAGAGCGCCAGCGTCAGCCCGGCGCCCGCCAGCGCGGCCCAATGCGACAACTCTTCGTCCTCGGCCCCATGCGCGGTCGCCATGATGAAGCCCGACGATACTTTTCGCAGCGTCACGGGCGTCGCCGTATCGGCCGCTGCCGCAAGTGCCGCCGAGACGCCCGGCACGATATTGTAGGCAATGCCGGCCTTCTTGAGGGCCGCGATCTCTTCGCCGGCCCGCCCGACCCCCATCGGGTCGCCGCTCTTGAGCCGCGCCACCCGCTTGCCCTCGCCGGCGAGCCTGACGATCAGCGTGTTGATCTGCGCCTGGCTGAACGAATGATGCCCCTTGGCCTTGCCGACGGAAATCCGCTGCGCATCGCGCCGTCCAATTTCAATGACGGCAGCCGGCACCAGCTGGTCGTGAACGATGACATCGGCTTCCTGCAGCAGTCTTTGCGCGCGCAGCGTGAGGAGATCTTCTGCACCCGGCCCGGCCCCGATCAGATGGACGATGCCACCACCGGCCGCCGGCGCAGCAAGCAGTGCCTCTGCCGCCGCCTCGCCCTGCCCTGCTTCGAGCGCCCGCTCAACGTCAGTCGAGGTCGCCAGCGCCTCGAAATAATGCCGCCGCGCCTCGATATCCGAGAAAGCCGCAGCCACCCGCTCGCGCATGCGCCCCATCAGCCGCGCCAGCGCGCCGATTTCGGGCGCCAGCAGCGCTTCGATGCGCGCGCGTACCAGCCGCGCCAGCACCGGCGCCTCCCCCTCGGTCGAGATCGCAACCGTCAACGGCGCACGCTCGATGATCGAAGGTGTGTAGAAATCGCATTCCTCGGGGCGGTCGACCACATTGACCGGAATCTTGCGCGCCCGCGCCGCTTGTGCGGCGGCCTGCCCCTCGGGCCCATGGTCGGCAACGAACAGCAATGCCGCGCCATCGAGGTCGGCCTCGGCAAAGGCGCGCTCCACAACCGTTACATCGAGGGAGGAAAAATCGGCCTCGATCTTGGAGGCGATAATCACGACTGATGCAGTCGTCTTAGCAACCAACCGGGCTTTGTTGAGGGCTTCTTCCGTGCCGCCGAGGATGACGACCTTCAAACCCCTTACCTTGTAGCTCAACGGAAATGTGTTGAGTTCACCCATTCCAGACCTGTTGCATGCGTCCCCCTAAATAGGAGATTTCCGTTCCTTGGTACAAGGCATTGAAATACAATAGCTTTCATATTCCTCGCCAGAGCCTCGCCGTAGAACGCAGCAGGGCGCGACACCCCTGTTGCCCGGCAAAAGAATCCGGCGGCGGCGGCAATGGTAAAATATTCCCGGTTGCGGGCTGGTTACCCTTGGCGAGCCGGCACGCGCACGAGGAGGCCGTCGATTTCGTCCCGTACCTTGATCTGGCAGGAAAGCCGGCTGTTCGGCTTCACCTCGAAGGCGAAATCGAGCATGTCCTCTTCCATCGGAGAGGGGCCGCCGACGACATCGGTCCAGGCATCATCGACATAGACGTGGCAGGTCGCGCAGGAGCAGGCGCCGCCGCACTCGGCCACGATGCCGGGAACGCCGTTGATGATCGCCGTTTCCATCACCGTCGCCCCGTTTTCGGCTTCGGTTTCGATGCTTTCGCCATTGGGCGCGATATAGGTAATCTTGGTCATTCAGGGCTCGGTCGAAGGGTCGAACGGATATAGCCGTCCCCTCACCCGGCCGCAAGGCGGCAAGCCCGACCGGCCGGCCAGCAATGCTGGCATTGTCCTCCACCTCAACCCCACGTTTCTTTGTATTGTCCGTGATGGCAGTTGCGATCATCTATGCTCGAACAAGTCTTTCAGGGAGATCTTCATGCTGCGTCACAGTTTACGGCTGGCCGGGTTATCGGGCTTGATGCTGCTCGGCACCGGGCTCGTCGGCGACGTCTCGGTGTTCGCCAAGGACACGGCAACGGCAATCTTTGCCGGCGGCTGTTTCTGGAGCGTGCAGAGCGACATGGACCACGCCCCCGGCGTCATCAAGACCACCACCGGTTATATGGGCGGCACCCAGACCAACCCGACCTATGAGCAGGTCGGCACCGAGACCACCGGCTATCGCGAGGCGGTGAAGGTCGAATATGACCCCTCCGTCACCAGCTACGCCAAGCTGCTCGATGCCTATTGGCACCTGACCGATCCCACGGACGACACCGGCCAGTTCTGCGACAAGGGCGACAGCTACCGGCCAGCATTGTTCCCGCTGGACAAGGCGCAATATGACGCCGCTACCGCCAGCAAGGCCGAAATCGGCAAGGATTTGGGCAAGCCCGTGGTCACTGGGGTCATCATGGGCGACAAGCTGACCTTCTGGCCGGCAGAGGCCTATCACCAGGAATTCTGGAAAGGTACCGACCAGTTCCAGATGGGGTACACCCGCGCCGATTGGTACAAGGCCTACCGCCAAGGCTGCGGCAAGAACGCCGCCGTCGCCACCCTCTGGGGCGACAAGGCATTCGAGGGGCTGAACGGGCACGAGTAGTGCCTTTTCGCTGGAATCTTTGCAGTGCCATCCCCTCCCTCTCCCTCGGGGGAGAGGTCCGTCCGGTAGGACCGGGTGAGGGGGGCTTGGCCACGAATCCGGGATTTCGGTGCATGCTGCCACGGCGCCCTCACCCAACCCTCTCCCCCGAGGGAGAGGGGCGCTCGGGGCGCGGCCTCGGCGGATCCACCTCCCGGGTAATTGGAGGGGCATCCCCTCCTCTTTCCACCGCTTCGGAAAAAATGCGCGTCGCCGCGCTAGACACGCCCCCCCGCCTTTGCTAGAGACCCGCCCGGACCTTGGGTGCGTAGCTCAGATGGTAGAGCAGCTGACTCTTAATCAGCGGGTCCACGGTTCGAGTCCGTGCGCACCCACCAAGGCCTTCTTCCGAGTCCCTTGACTCAGCCATGTCTCGCCAGGCCGCAGTTGGCCATCACGACCGATTGATCAGCCATAACAGCACCGACAACACGATGCTGATGATCAGGCCAGTGGCGATCGGCGCGTAAAAGGTAAAATTCTCGCGCTGGATGATGATGTCGCCCGGTAGCCTTCCCAGGCCCAAACGCGACAGCCAGGGCCAGAGAACGCCGACGACGGCGATGACCAGCCCAATGATGACCAAAGTTCGGGACATCTTGCGCCTACCCTCCTGAAATGGCCGCAACCGGCGGCACCGAGCCGCTCGCGATTCGGACCTTTCGAGAAACGGTTTCAATTCCAGTCGGTTTCTGTTCAACAGCATGACCGAAATCGGCCGGTGCGGCTCCTCCCGCCGGCCCTGTGGGAGAACGCGCATGCCCGGTGTAACCGACTTGGCCAAGCTCAATCGAGAGATCGACGAATTGGAGCAGACCGTTTCGGCGGCCCTGCGCAGCCGGCTGACGGACAGCGATCGGCGCAAGGCGCGATCCGAAATTGAAATTGCGATGCAACGGCTTGATGAGCTGCGAAGCCGGCTTTCCGGCTAGTTCGGCCCACCGGCCCGGTGCAGCCTGCGGCTCTTGCGCTCCCTATCACAGCATGCTTTCGGCGAAGGAACCGCCGCCCCAAGCGCGGACGTTCGCCGCAACTGAGGGTGGGATAAGCTGCAAAAGCGCTGGCGAGGCTCAGCTGAAAGCCTCTAAATCGTCGCTCAGACGAGAGGCTTGAGTGACCGGTTTCAGTTTTTTGCATGCGGCGGACCTGCATCTGGGCAGCCCCTTGCGGGGGCTCGCCCTCAAGGATGCGGTGGTGGCGCGACGCTTTGCCGAGGCCAGCCGGCAGGCGTTCAGCACCCTCGTCACCCGCGCGATCGAGGCAAGCGTGGCCTTTGTGGTGATCGCGGGCGACATCTATGACGGCGACTGGCGCGACAACAGCATCGGCCTCTACTTCAACCGTGAACTGGCGCGACTAGACCGGGCCGGGATCGAAGTGTTCCTGCTGCGCGGCAATCACGACGCCGAAAGTGTCATCACCCGCAGCGTCACCCTGCCCGCTTCGGTCCGCCATTTCGGCAACGACGCCCCCACAACTTTCCGCATTGAGCGTCTCAAGGTTGCGCTGCACGGCCAGGGATTCGCCCAGCGGGCCGTCACCGACAATCTGGTGATGAACTATCCGGGCCAAATCCCCGGCTGGTTCAACATCGGCGTCTTGCACA
The DNA here is from genome assembly GCA_035493835.1 of Devosiaceae bacterium. Lineage (GTDB taxonomy): Bacteria > Pseudomonadota > Alphaproteobacteria > Rhizobiales > Devosiaceae > DASZTU01. The sequence goes on along the minus strand of DATJHO010000119.1, from coordinate 15,376 downwards.
CGGCGCTGATGGGCCGGCCGGATCACGACAACTACGCGCCCTGCTCGCCCGGCCACCTGCGCGCCCGCGGCTATGACTATTGGGCGCTCGGCCATATCCATGAATTCGAAGTAGTCGGCGAACGGCCGCATATCATCTACCCGGGCAATTTGCAGGGTCGCCACATCCGCGAAAGCGGGCCCAAGGGCGCGGTGCTGGTCTCGGTCAATGATGGCGAGGTCGCCCGAATCGAGCGCGTCATCGTCGACCATGCCCGCTGGGAGGAGCTGAGCATCGACGTGCGCGGCGCCGAGAGCGAGGCCGAGGTGCTGAAGACCATCGAGGACAAGGTCCGGCCGCTTGCCGGTGTCGCCGCCGAGCGGCTGGTGGCGCTGCGGGTCGTCCTCAGTGGGGAGACCGCCATTCATCGCCATCTGGTTGCCCGCCGCGAGCAATTTGCCGACGAGGTGCAGGCTGCCGCCCAGCGCGTTGACGCCGATATCTGGCTCGAAAAGCTGAGCCTCAGAACGCGGCCGCTGCTGACGGGAGGCCTGGCCGAACCCGCCATGCTGTCGCTCGATCTTTCGGCCCTGCTGTCGCAGATCGAGACCAGCCCCGACCTTACGGCCAAGGCCGGCGAACTCATCAGCGGCATCAAGCTCAGGATCCCCGGCACCGTCGCCGAGGACGAGCAGGACTTTTACGCCGAACTGCCTGCCCTCATTGCCGAGGCCAGGGAACTGCTGCTGACTCGCGCCAGCGGCGAGGACTAATTTTTCTATGCGTTTTCTACGTCTCGACCTGCTGCGCTACGGCCCCTTTACGGACCGGATTCTCGAGTTCCGGCCCGATGCAAAACTGCACCTCGTCTATGGCCCCAATGAAGCCGGCAAGAGCTCCTCGCTCGCGGCGATCGGCGATCTCCTGTTCGGCTTTCCCAAGCGCAAGGAATACGATTTCCTGCACGACGCCCAAACCTTGCGGGTCGGCGCGGAGATCGCATCGCGCAGCGGCGAGACGCTGGGCTTCCGTCGCCGGCGGGGCAACAAGCGCACGCTGCTGGGCCTCGACGAGGTGGAAACGCCGCTCCACGAGGATGCGCTTGCCCCGTTTCTGGGCAATCTGAGCCGTGACGTCTTTGCGCGCGCCTTTGGCCTCAATTCGGATTCGCTGCGCCAGGGCGGCGAGGCAATGCTGGAGAGCGAAGGCGAAATGGGCGCGGCCCTGTTCGCCGCCGCCTCAGGGCTGACCGGGCTCGCGCGTATCCGGAAAACCCTTGATGCGGAAGCCGAGGCGATCTTTGCGCCGAGAAACAGCCGCGAGCGCAGCTTCTACCAGGCGCTGGACCGATATGATCTCGCCGCGGCCACCGAGCGGCGGCACGCGCTGAAATCGGACGACTGGAAGGCTCTGATCGGCGAGATCGCCGACATCGAGCGCCAGCTTTCAACCATAAGGACGGAGCGCGCCGAAACGACCGCGGCGCTGGCACGGCTGCAGCGCCTCAAGGTGCTGGAGCCGATCGTTCTCTCGATGGATCGGGTGGGCGGCGAGTTAAAGGAACTCGCCGATCTGCCTGAAGCCCCGCACGGTTTCCTGCTCGAGTGCGCGGCCGCCCTCGACGCGGCGGAGGGCGCCAGCGGCGAAGAGCGCGCCAGCGCCGAGGAAGAAGCCGCCGTTCGCGCAGCATTGGAGTCGATCGTTGTCGAGACCAGGACCCTTGCTCGGGCGCGCGAGATCACGGAGGTCTTCAGCCGCAAGGGCGACTATCTCAGCAAGCTCACGGATTGTCCGCGGATCGAATATGAGCGCGATCGCTTTTCGGCGGCGCTGACGAGCCTGGCGCAGCGGCTGGGCCTTTCCTCCCCCGATGAGATGGCGCGGCGCCTCCCCACCGATGCGCAAATCGAAGGGGCGCGCGCCCTGATCGAGGAAGGGCTGGCGCTCGAAACCTCGATTGCGACGGACGAAAAGCGCCTGGCCGACGAAATCACTGCGCAAATTGTCGAGGACGCGGCCGCGGGCAGCGAAGGATTGACCGACCCGAAGCCGTGGCGCGACCAATTGGCAGCGCTCGGTCCAGATCTCAAGGAACTGGAGGAGCAGGCCAGCCTCGAAACCTCGCTCCGAGCCCTTCAGCAGAAGCTTCGCGATGGCCTGCAGAAGCTGGTGCCGCCGGCCGGCGATCTCGAGTCCATCGCAGCCGCCCCCCTGCCCTCCCGCGAAGCAATTGCCGCCCACAAGGCGACCTTTGATCGCCTCATGGGCCAACAGCGCGATGAAACTGTCAAGCTCGACAGCAACGCGGAGCAGCGACGCGAGGCCCTGCAGAAGCTGGCCGAGATCGAGCAATCGGGGCCGGTTGCCTATGAGGAGACCATCCGGCTGGTCCGGGCCGACCGCGATGCGAGCTATGCTTTGCTGCGCGCCCAATTGATGCGCCAGGGCAAGCTGATGTCGCAGGCCGAGCTGGGGGCGCGGCTGGCGCAATTCGAAGAGGAGAGCGCCGAGGCGGACAGCCTCGCCGACCTCGCGATCGCCGACGCCGATCGGCTTTCGCGCCGCGCCGCCCACCAGGACAAGATCGCCGAACTGGACCGCCAGCGGCCACTGATCGAGACCCGGCTCGCCGAGCTCGATGCCGAGCGCAGCCAAGCTCAAGCAGCCTACGAAGGCTTGTTCGCACCCATCGGACTTGCGCCGGCGTCGCCCGACGAGATGATGGCTTGGCTCATTTCGGTCGAGGACCTGCTGGCGCTCCGGCGAGAAGCCGAAATGCTGGGCGGCCGGATCGAGGGGCTAGCAGGCCTTGCCACGCAGACTCACGGTGCATTGTCGGCAATCGCCAATCGCATCGGGGTAGCCGGCGCCGAGACACTGCCGGCCCTGGCCCTCTCCCGACTGATCGGGGCGACGCTGGAGGAAATGACCAATCTCTGGGCCGCCCGGCGGACTCTCGAGGGGGCCCGCCAGGCCGCGCGCATTCGCATCGGCCAGATGGAAGACGGGCTTGCCAAGGCGCGTCGCCGGCTCGAGGAATGGCGGCAAAAATTCGACGCTGTCCTGCCGGATATCGGACTTGCCGCCGGCACGACCCCGGTTGCCGCTTCGGCGGCGCTCGAGGTCTGGCGTGCAGTGCCCGACATCATTCGCGAACGGGACAATCGCGAGGCCCGCGCGGCCGCCATGCGCCACGACATGGCTGGCTTCGAGGAAGCGGTGCTGCTGCTTGCCCGGGATCTTACTCCGGTGATCACCGATCTGCCGGTGCAGGGACTGATCGACGTGCTGCGGGAGCGGGCCGAAACGGCGCGCGCCGCAAAAGTCCGTCACGACGATGCACGGGCCCGGCTCGAGCTCGCGCAAAAGCGCCACGCCGCTGCTCGCGCCGCCCGCGAAGCGGCGACGACCGCACTCGACGCCTTGGCGGTGCTCCTGCCCGAATCGTCCGATCCCCGTACCGGCCTCCAAAGGCTGGAGCGGCGCGACCAGCTGCGCGCCGAGCTTGCGACACGCCGCCGGGAGTTCGAGCAACACGCCGAGGGCACCTCGGAAGCGTCCGTGCGCGCCGACTTGCCCGGCTTCGACCGCGATCGCGCCGTGCTGGATGCCGAGGATCTCGAACGGCGGCAGGACGCGCTCGGCAGCGAGAACGATAGCCTTCACGCCCTGCTCGGGCAGAAGCAGGCGCAGCGCGAGGTGCTGGAGGCCGGCACCGGCGCCGAATTCGCCGCGTTCGAGCGGCGCAGCGCCGAGGCCGAGATCGTCGCTACGGCGCGGCAATGGGCGGTGCGCAAGATCGCCGCCACCATGCTGGGCGCAGCGATCGAAAGGCATCGCGAAGCCCAGTCCGATCCGCTGATGCTCCGGGCGGGCGCGCTGTTCAGCACCCTGACCAGCGGATCCTTTGCCAGCCTCATGCAGGATTACGGCGAGGAGGACGACCAGACGCGCCTCGTGGGCGTGCGCGCGAGCGGCGAGCGCGTCGCCATCGCGGGCATGAGCGAAGGCACCCGCGACCAGCTCTATCTGGCACTGCGGCTCGCCTATATCGAGGACTATGCCGACCGCACCGAGCCCGTGCCGTTCATTGGCGATGACCTGTTCCAGACCTTCGATGACGAGCGGACCCGCGCCGGCATCCTGGCGTTCGCCAGCACCTCGCCGGTGTTCCAGCCGATCCTCTTCACCCACCACATGAGCGTCGTTGCAACCGCCAGGGAGGCGCTCGGCGAGGAGCTCGACTACATCGAACTCTGAGCGCCCTCAGCTCGGCTCCGACCTGCCGAAAAAATCCCAGAGCGGGCTGGAACATGCCCAACCATCGCCTACATATGGACTTTACGCCGGAGCTGCGGCATCAAGCCGCATCCGTCTTACAGGTCCCAGGGTTGGTTCATTGAGCTTCTTGCCTGATCCAGGCGCCTTGGGCGCGCTCGTTCAAGTCATCATCATCGATCTGGTTCTCGCCGGCGACAACGCCGTCGTCATCGGCCTTGCGGCGGCTGGCCTGCCGCACGCGCTGCGCAGCAAGGCGATCCTGGTCGGCATCGCCGCGGCGACCGTGCTGCGCATCTGCTTCGCCCTTGTGGCAGTGCAGATCCTTGCCATCACCGGCCTGTTGCTGGCCGGGGGGCTGCTGCTGCTCTGGGTATGCTGGAAGATGTGGCAGGAGACCCGGGCGCAGGCGGCGCGGGTTGCAGCCGAACAGGCGATGGCCAATGGCGCAACCCTCGAGTTCGCCAATGATCGTGCCGCGCCGCCCAACAAGACGCTGCGGCAGGCCGTAACGCAGATCATCGTCGCCGACGTTTCCATGTCGCTCGACAATGTGCTGGCGGTGGCCGGCGCCGCGCAGCACCACCTGGAAGCGCTGATCTTCGGGCTGGCCCTCTCCGTCGCCCTGATGGGGTTCGGCTCCGCGCTCATTGCCAATCTGCTCGATCGGCATCGCTGGATCGCCTATCTGGGCCTCGCCGTCATTCTCGCGGTCGCGCTGCGCATGGTCTATGAGGGCCTCGATAGCGTCACCGGCGGTGGCGTGCTGCCAAATATTCCGCACGTCCAGGGACAGGTTTCTTAACCAAACGGCAGGTTAGGCGGCATTTGGCGCTCGCCGATAGGGATTTGCTCACCGACAAGGACTAGCGTTCGGCAAACGCAATATTTGTCGGATGGATCGCTGCAATGACCTTGACCGTCGAGAGCGAATTCAATTCCCGTGGACAGGCCGGCACCGCCTGGAATGGCATCGAGCGCCGGGCCATATCGCGCCACAAGCTGGCAACCGAGAAGGTTTCGCCCGAACTTTGGGATCGGCAGGCGGCCCAATTCGATGGCGCAGTGCAGGAGCAGCTGGCCGCATACGCCCGGACCCGCTGGCCTTCCGCCATCCCCGAGGCGCTGCTGTTCTCGCTGGATGGCGAAGTCGTCGGGGGCGCGTTGGTGATGATCCAGCGCCTGCCGCTTCGCCTGGGCGCCATCGCCATCTCCAAATGGGGCCCGATCCTCAAGGATGCCAAGCGTTCCGACGCGGGCGCGCTCTATGCCGCCATGATCGATGCGCTGCTGGCCGATTACGCGGTCAACCGCCGAATGATGCTCTCGGTGCTGCCGCGGGCGGCGACGGGCGATCGCAACTGGCAGCATGAGCACCTGCTCGCGCGGCGCTTCCGTAGCGGCGCGGCGATGCATTTTCCGGACCGCTATCTCGTCAATGTCCGGCTCTCCGACGCCGAGCAGCGCCAGAGCCTCCATCAGAAATGGCGCTACCACCTCAACAAGGCGGACAAGGCCGGCCTCAGCTTCGAGCGGGCGGATGTCGAACGGCTCAGCGAGTTCGATGCCCTCTATCAGGCGATGATCGACCGCAAGAATTTTCCCGACCATTCCGCCTACGACACCATCGCCGCGCTCTTTGCCGCCGAGACACCCGAACTACGGCCCGAGCTGTTCTTCGTCCGGCGAGGGGATGACGTTCTCGCCGGCGCCATCGTGTTCAAGGCCGGGGACACGGCCGTCTATCTCTTCGGCGCCACCAAGGACGAGGCGCTGCCGCTGCGCGCCGGCTATTTCATGCAGTGGCACATTGTCCGCTGGTTGCGCGACAACACCAAGGCCGACTGGTACGACCTCGGCGGCACAGAGGGTTATCAGGGCCTGCACCAGTTCAAGAAGGGCCTGGTGGGCGACAAGGGCATCATCACGCCCGTGCCGCCGGTGGCCAACTATGCCGCTTACACCCTGCCCCGCCTGCTCGGCGAAGGTGCGTTTGCACTGCGCGAACTCATCCAGGATTTTAAGCGGCGTCGCGACGGCATGGCCGATGGCAAGCAGCGCTCAACCACTGCGCCCGCCAACGAGGACGAATGAATGGCGATCTGGAAGCGCCTCGCCTCGCAGTCGGCGCTGCTGTTCATTGCCCGCATCTTTGGCGCGGGGCTGACCTTCCTGACCCAGGCGGCGATCGCCCGCACGCTGGGTTCGGCCGCGCTCGGCGACTATCTGCTCATCATCGCGACGGTAAATCTCATCGCCGTCGTTTTGCCGCTCGGCTTTGAAACGACCGGCACCTACTTCGCCGCCGAATACCGTGCCAAGGGCGAAGGGCGGACGCTGCGCGGCTTTGCGCTCAGGGCCTATGGCCATGTCGTGATCATGACGCTGTTGCTGTCGTGCCTCGGGGCGCCCATTGCCGCCCAGTTCGGGGCGCCCGGACAGGTCCTTGCCAGCCACTGGGTTCCGGCGTGCCTGCTCGCCTTTTCGACCGCTCTGATCCTCGTCACCGGCGCCCTGCTGATCGGCCTCAAGCGGCCGCTTGGGGGATTGATGGCCGATGCGGTTTTCCGGCCCGTCTTCGGCATCTCGGCCTTCCTTCTCTGCCTCGCTGCCATGACGCCCGGCCAAAAATTCGACACGCTGATCTGGGGCGTGAGCCTGGGCATCACCGCCGTTGCGCTGGTGCAGTTCGCCTATCTGGTCTGGACCAGCCGTAACCTGCCGACGGAAATGCCCGCCCGGCCCGGCGAGTGGAAGCGCTGGTGGCGCTTCGCCGCGCCGTGGGTGATCATCACGCTGGCGACCGACTATTTCTTCGATCTCGATCTCCTGATCCTCTCCAACCTCCTCAACCGCAGCGATCTCGCCATTTTCGGCGTTTGCACCCGCGCCTTTTCGTTGATGTCGTTCGGGGTGAACGTGGTCTATTCGGTGACCCTGCCGGATATGTTCGAGAGCGAAGCGGCGGCCGACCGCGATGGTTTCCATCGCAAGATCGGCGACGCCAACCTTGTCGCCTCGGGGCTTTCGATCTGCCTGTTCTTCATCATGGTGCTGGCTGCCCCGATCGCGCTCCTGCTGTTCGGGCCGACCTTCACCGCCGGCGCCATGCCGCTTGCCGTGCTCTGCCTGTCGCTGGTCATCCGCTCGGTCTTCGGGCCGGCCTCGCTGGTGCTCTCGGTGCATAACCAGCCGGCCAGCATCCTGCCGGCGATCGCGCTGGGAGTTGCGACGCTTGTCGCCTGCAATCTGCTGCTGGTGCCGCCTTTCGGGCTGATGGGGGCGGCGCTCGCGGCGCTTGCATCGATCGGTATCTGGTCCGCGGCCCAATGGCTCACCGTACTCAGGGTGGCCAAGGTGGACGTTTCGCTTGCGGCCTGGCTCAGGCGCCAACGCCGCCCGGAACCCGCTCCGGCAGAGTAAACCCTCACGAAATTGCGGTTTCCTCCCCTCGGCAAGATGCTCTAAAAGCTGAGCAACAAGCATCGGGAGGAGACGACATGAGCGAGGACTTGCTGTTCAGGCCGAGCGCGGAGATCGCGGCGCGGACTTGGGTCACGCCCGAAGACTACGCGGAAATGTACGCCCGCTCGGTCAGCGACCCGGATGGATTTTGGGCCGAGCAGTGCCAGCGCATCGACTGGATCAAGCCGCCGACCCGGATCAAGAACACCAGCTTTGCCTACCCGGACGTGTCGATCAAATGGTTCGAGGACGGGGTGCTCAACATCTCCGCCAACTGCATCGACCGGCATCTGCCCGAGCGCGCCGACCAGACCGCCATCATCTGGGAGGGCGACACGCCCGGCACGCAGGTGACCGTCACCTACCAGCAGCTTCACGACAACGTCTGCCGCTTCGCCAATGTGCTGAAGGCCCAAGGCGTCAAGAAGGGCGACCGCGTCACCATCTACATGCCGATGATCCCCGAGACGGCCTATGCCATGCTCGCCTGCGCGCGCATCGGTGCGGTGCATTCGGTGATCTTCGGCGGCTTCTCGCCCGACTCGATCGCCGGCCGCATTGTCGACTGCGACAGCCGCATCGTCATCACGGCCGACGAGGGCCGGCGCGGCGGCAAGACCATTCCGCTCAAGAAGAACGTCGACGAGGCGCTGCAGAAGGCGTCGATCGTGGGCAAGGTGCTGGTGGTGAAAAACACCGGCAATGCCGTGAACATCGAGGCTGGCCGCGACGTCTGGTACCACGAGGCCGCTGCCGGCGTTTCCGCCGAATGTGCGCCCGAGCCGATGAACGCCGAGGATCCGCTCTTCATCCTTTATACCTCCGGCTCGACCGGCAAGCCCAAGGGCGTGCTCCACACTACGGGCGGGTACATCGTGTGGGCCTCGCTCACCCACCAGCTCACCTTCGACTACCGCGACGGCGACATCTACTGGTGCACGGCCGATGTGGGCTGGGTCACCGGCCACAGCTACATCGTCTATGGGCCGCTGGCGAACGGGGCGACCACGCTGATGTTCGAGGGCGTGCCGAACTTTCCCGATCCGTCGCGCTTCTGGCAGGTGGTCGACAAATGGAAGGTCAATATTTTTTACACCGCGCCTACGGCCATTCGGGCGCTGATGGGCGCCGGGCCGGAATGGGTAGACAAAAACGATCTCTCCAGCCTGCGCGTCATCGGCTCGGTGGGCGAGCCGATCAATCCGGAGGCCTGGCTCTGGTACCACAAGCATGTGGGCCATGAGCGCTGCGCCATCGTCGACACATGGTGGCAGACAGAGACCGGCGGCTTCATGATCACGCCCCTGCCTGGCGCCATTCCCACCAAGCCGGGCTCGGCGACAAAGCCCTTCTTCGGCGTCCAGCCGGTGGTGCTGTCGCCCGAGGGCAAGTTGCAGGAAGCGACCAAGGCCGAGGGTGTGCTCTGCATCGCCGATAGCTGGCCGGGCCAGATGCGCACCGTCTATGGCGACCACCAGCGCTTCATCGAAACCTATTTCCAGCAATACAAAGGCTACTACTTCTCCGGCGACGGCTGCCGGCGCGACGAAGACGGCTATTACTGGATCACCGGCCGGGTCGATGACGTGCTCAATGTCTCTGGCCATCGCATCGGTACCGCCGAGGTCGAAAGCGCGCTGGTGGCGCACCCCAAAGTCTCCGAGGCAGCAGTGGTCGGCTACCCGCACGAGATCAAGGGCCAGGGCATTTATGCCTATGTGACGCTGATGCGCGGCGAAGCCCTCGATGACGCGCTCAAGACCGAGCTGAAAAACTGGGTCCGCAAGGAAATCGGCGCCATCGCCGCCCCCGACCTCATTCAGTTCGCTCCGGGCCTCCCCAAAACCCGCTCCGGCAAGATCATGCGCCGCATCCTGCGCAAGATCGCCGAAAACGATTATGGCGCGTTGGGAGATACGACGACGCTGGCCGATCCGGCAGTAGTCGAGGATCTAGTGGAAAACCGGCAGAACCGGTAGCACTGTACCGCAGGGAGTTTGTGGCCTCCCCCTCATCCGCCCTTCGGGCACCTTCTCCCACGAGGGGAGAAGGAAGGGCGCCGTGGTACAGCCTTGCCACATCTCCCCTCGTGGGAGAGGGTGCCGGCAGGCGGGTGAGGGGGAGCAACAAGTGCCGCGCCCAGCCAATATCCTGGGCCCCGCACCCACCTCATCCTGAGCTTGCGAAGGATCTGCCACAAGCGCCTGCCCCGCCTCGTGGTTCGACAGGCTCACCACGAGGTCGAACCGAGGGCTACTCCCGCATCAGCGCTTCGACTGGATCGAGACTGGCTGCCGAGCGGGCTGGCATGAAGCCGAAGACGATGCCGATCAGCGTCGATGAGACGAACGCGGCGATGATCGAGAAGGCCGAGTAGGAAAGGCGGAGAGAATCGACGAAATGTGTCGCGATCCCGCCGCCGACCAGCGACAGCGTCACCCCCGCCGCGCCGCCGACCAGGCACACCAACACCGCCTCGATCAGGAATTGCCGCATGATGTCGCCCGGCCGCGCGCCCACTGCCATGCGCACGCCGATCTCGCGGGTGCGCTCCGTTACCGAGACCAGCATGATATTCATGACGCCGATGCCGCCGACGACCAGCGAAATCACGGCGATCAGGGCCACCAGCAGGGTCAGCGTCTGGCCACTGCTCTCGATGGTCGAGCGGATGGTGTCGGTGTTCTGCAGGTGAAAATCGGTGGCGTTGTGCCGCCGCTGCAGCAGATCGGTGATCTGCTGCTCGGCGGTATTCATGTCGTAATTGTCGGAAACCCTCACGGTGATGCTGGTGAGATAGTTCTGTCCGAGGATGCGGCTCATCGCGGTTGTGTAGGGCGTCCAGACGTTGAGCGTGTCGCTCGGGCCGTAGCTGACGGCGCTGGACTGGGCCACGCCCACCACCCGCAGCGGCACGTGGTTGACCATGATGACCTTGCCGAGCGGGTCGTCCCCATTGGTGAACAGCGTATCGCGGGTGCTGGTATCGATCACCGCGTCCTGCACCCGGCTGGTGACGTCGTCATCCGAAAAGCCCACGCCCTCGATGATGGTCGAGCCGCTGACGCGGAAATATGCCGCCCCCACCCCGGTCAGCCGCATGTTCACCGTGACGTCGCGGTAGACCAGCGTACCATTGGCGGAGACCGTCGGCGTCACGCTATCGGCATAGGATTGCTGGCCGATGGCATCCGCATCGCGCGGCACCAGGGTGTGTACCCGGCCCTGGCGGATGTTGCCGAAACCCGCACCGGCGAAGACGTTGATGGTGTTGGTGCCGATGGCCGAGATGTTTTCCAGCACCTTTTCCTGGCTGCCCTGCCCGAGCGCCACCACCGAGACCACCGAGGCGATGCCGATGATGATGCCGAGCATGGTGAGGAAGGTCCGCAGCCGGTGCGAGTTCATCGCCCTGACCGCCATGAACAGCGCCTCGGCGAAATGATCGATGCCCTCCCGCCAGCGGGGCGCCTGCCGGATATTTTCCTTTACCAGCTTGGCCAGCGGCTCGTCGGACTTGCGCCTGTCGGAGATGATCACCCCGTCGCTGATCTCGACGATGCGCTCGGCCTTGGCTGCGACCTCCGGGTCATGCGTCACGATGATGATGGTGTGGCCTTCGCGGTGCAGTTCCGCCAAGAGCGCCATCAGGTCGGCGCCGCTTCTGCGGTCAAGCGCTCCGGTCGGCTCGTCGGCAAGGATCACGTCGCCGCCGTTCATCAGTGCGCGCGCCACGCTCACCCGCTGCTGCTGGCCGCCGGAAAGTTCGCTCGGCAAGTGGTCGAGTCGCTCCCCCAGACCCAGGCGGATCAGCAGATCCTCGGCCCGCCGCCGACGCGCCGCGGCCTGCGCCCCGGCATAAACGGAGGGCATTTCCACATTCTCGACGGCATCGAGGTCGGCGAGGAGCTGGTAGCGCTGGAAGATGAAGCCGAAATTTTCGCGCCGGAGCTGCGCCACCTCGTCGGGCTCGAGCGCGGCGACATCCTCGCCCTTGAAGCGGTAGCTGCCGGTCCATTCGCGATCGAGGCAGCCGAGCACGTTCATGAGCGTCGACTTGCCCGACCCGGACTGGCCCATGATCGCGACCATCTCGCCCGCCTCGATGGTGAGGTCGATGTCCTTGAGGGCGGCGAATACCTCGTCGCCAGCCTGATACTCGCGACGGAGCTGGCGGATGTCGATGATGGGAACGCCCATTTCAGAGCCCCAGCAGTCCGCCGCCGGCCGGGCCGCCACGGCCCATCTGGCCGAAATTGCCGCCCGGACGATTGCCGCCCTGGCCCGGCTGTCCGCCCTGCCCGCCGCGGCCAGCGAACGGCCCGCCGCTCTGGCCACCACCGAACCGGTGGCCGCCGAAACCGCCCGGCCCCAAGGCCGGCAAGCCCGTGGCGACAACCAGTTCGCCCTCCTTGAGCCCGCTCAGGATCTCGGCCGAGACGTTGTTGTTGATCCCGACGGTTACGCGACGGGGTTGAACCCTGCCGGTCGCAGGATCATAAACCGCAACCAGATAACCGCCGCGCGGCGTCTTGGTCAGCGCCGAGGACGGGACGGTAATAGCGTTCGACGCATCGGCAAGAACGATCGTCACCTGCGCCGTCATGTCGATGCGGAGCTTGGCGTCGGGGTTCGGCACTTCGAACAAGCCGTTATAGTAGATGGCATTGGTGGTCGACGGCGTGCTGTTGTCACTGTCGGTGGCGACCTCGTCGGGCGCCGGATCGACCGACAGCAGTTGGGCGTTGATCTTGTTGTCCGGCTCGCCGAGGATGGTGAAATAGACCGGCTGCCCAGGCTTCACCCGCGGCACGTCGGCTTCCGAAATCTGCGCCTTGATCACCATGGTGCTGACATCGGCCATTTTGACGAGTATCGGCGCCGTCTGGTTGGCGTTGACGGTCTGGCCTTCATCGACCAGCAATGCCACCACCGTGCCGGCACTCGGTGCGGTGATCGTGGTCCGGCTGAGGTTGAGATTGGCCGAGTCCACGTTGAGCTTGGCCTGCTGGATCTGGGCCGCGATCACGTCGATCTGCGCCTTGGCGGTATCGAGCGCCGCTTGCGCCGTTTCCTGGTCCGCGGGCGTCTCCTCTCCCTGCTTGAGCAGGGTGTTGATCCGGTCAAGCGCCGCCTGTGCCTGCTTGACGGTCGCCTGTTGCGCCACCAATTGCGCATTAGCCATGGCCAGCGCCGCCTGCGCCGACTTCACCGCGTTGACCTGGTCGGTTGAGTCGATCTGGGCGATCAGGTCGCCCTGCTTGACCACATCGCCGACCTTGACCGCCAGCTTTTCGACCCGGCCGGAAACTTGCGCGCCAACGCTCACCAGGGCGTTCGCCTGGAGGATGCCGTTGGCGAGCACGGTTTGCTGCACGTCGCTGCGCGTCACCGCTACCGTTTCGGGAACCACCGGCGCGGTCGCCTGCAGGTAATGCTGCCAGGCAAACCAGCCACCGACGCATGCCGCGACCAGAACTACGGCCATCCAAAACAGACGGCGCCCGAATTTCCGCCGTCTTGCCGTCCTCGCCGGTGTTGCAGCCTTGGCCACGGAATCGGAGGAAGCGGGCGAGCCGCCCTTCGAAGTCATATCCTTGCTATGAAACATAACGTCCTTGCGCCGACCGCGCCCAATGCAACAAAGTGCTGGGGCCAATTTCGGTGGCTTCAAACACCCAAATATCGACGGCACAATGACTATTGTGTTTCTGTATGTTTCAAACCGTATCAGACACAACAGCCCGCCGATAATTCTACTGTCGTGCTGAACAACCGCCCATTGGAGCAGGTTGCAGTCAGACGCTGCTCAACAAGCTCCGCCCTTAGCGAGCCGTTAAAGCCGCCCCGCCCGCATTCGGACCGAAAAACAAAAAATCCCCGGACTCGTCCGGGGATTTTCATCGAATTGGATGGCGCCGGTTAGTGAATGGTCTCGCCAATGGCGAGAATGTTCCCTTCCGAATCCTTGAACCAGGCGGCTTTGAGGCCGCCGATGCTCGCGATGGAGTTCTCGGTCTTGAGTCCAGGGAGATCGTAGTCCTCGAATTTTACACCGCGCTGCTTGAGCGCGGCGACGTCTGAAGGAACATCGTTCGAGTCGAAGGTCGCCAACGTGTTGGGCGCCTGCCCGGCATTGGTCGTCGAGTAGAGCAGGAAGGCCGATCCATCGGCAAGCTCGTAGATGAGCCCTTCCTCCTCCTGCTCGCGAGCAGGCTTGAGGCCGAGCTTCTCCTCATACCACGTGCGCGCCCGCTCAAGATCGGCGGCAGGAATGGTTGCGAAGACATGATGACCACTTAGCATGATCTATTCTCCTGACCATTAGACTGACCGTCACCTTACTCCCGGCAAAAAGTGCCAGCAATTAAGCCAAAGACACTAGGGCATGATCCAGTTGCGCTGAATCAACAGGGATTCCCGACTTCGCGGGAATGACCCGGGTTTACGAGCGGCCCCGTGCAACTCCACGATGTCATTCCCGCGAAGGCGGGAGTCCCTGTCTGGAGCCTGCTCGGCACGGCAACGCAACAACACTTAGAGGTTCGACAGGCTCACCATGAGGGCGGTGTTGCTTGCGGGGCAATGTCGCCCCGCGAGCTGCACCGGGCAGGAACAATGCCTGTCCCTATCCCGCCAGCGCACCTTGCGCGGCAGCGCCGCGTTCGATGAGCAGGCGGTTATAGGCATTGATGAAGGCGCGGGCCGAGGCGACGAGCGTATCGGGCTCCGCCGCATTGCCGGAAGCGATGCGGCCGTTCTGCTCCAGCCGTACATGGACGCTCGCCTGGGCGTCGGTGCCGCCGGTGACGCCGTCCACCGCGTAGAGCACGAGGTGCGGGTTGGCCCCCACTGCCTCTTTCACGGCGTTGAAGATCGCATCGACCGAGCCGGTGCCGTCATAGGTGACCGAAACCGGGTTGCCGTCGATTGAAACCGTCATGTCGCAACGATGGACGCCGCCGGTCTTGGAGATCACCTCCATCGCCACCAGCTTGATGCGGTCGCTGACCGAGCCCGCCTCGTCATCCACCAGCGCGATGATATCAGCGTCGTAGATGTGCTTCTTGCGATCGGCGAGGTCCTTGAAGCGGACGAACGCCTCCTGGAAGGCATTGTCGCCAAGCTCGTACCCCAGTTCCTTCAGCTTGTCCTTGAAGGCAGCGCGGCCCGAATGCTTGCCCATCACCAAGGTGGTTTCCTTGATGCCGACGCTGGCCGGAGTCATGATCTCGTAGGTTTCGGCATTCTTCAGCATGCCGTCCTGGTGGATACCGCTCTCATGCGCGAAGGCGTTCTTGCCGACGATGGCCTTGTTGTACTGCACCGGAAAATTCGAGGCCGCCGAAACGATCTTGCTCGCTCGCGACAGGTGCGTGGATTCGATGCTGGTGAAATACGGCATCGCGTCGGCGCGGGTCTTGAGCGCCATCACGATTTCCTCCAGCGCCGCATTGCCTGCACGCTCACCGAGCCCGTTGATGGTACATTCGATCTGCCGCGCGCCGCCCCTGACCCCGGCCAGCGAATTGGCGACCGCCATGCCGAGGTCGTTGTGGCAATGGGTGGAGAAGATCACCTTGTCGGCGCCCGGCACCCTCTCGATGATGTTCTTGAAGAGGTTGAAGTGCTCCTCCGGCACGGCATAGCCGAC
>DATJHO010000118.1:0-46596 GCA_035493835.1 Devosiaceae bacterium | reverse complement strand
CGCCATGCAGTTGCTAGCGCGGATGATGGATCATATCCTCTCTGCCCGCGGCGAGCGCGCCACCATCGTCGGCGCCACCTCCGGCGATACCGGTTCGGCAGCAATCGAGGCTTTTCGCGGCCGCGACAATATCGACATCGTGATCCTCCACCCGGACGGCCGTACGTCCGAGGTGCAGCGCCGGCAGATGACCACGGTGCTCGATGCCAATGTCCACAATATCGCGCTGCGCGGCACGTTTGACGACTGCCAGAACATCGTCAAGGCGCTGTTCAACAATCACGGTTTTCGCGACCGGGTAAGGCTCTCGGGCGTCAACTCGATCAACTGGGGCCGGATCGTTGCCCAGATCGTCTATTATTTCAAAGCTGCCGCAGAGCTAGGCGCGCCCTATCGCAGGGTGAGCTTTGTCGTCCCTACCGGCAATTTCGGCGACATTTTTGCGGGTTATGCCGCAAAGCGCATGGGCCTGCCGATCGAAAAGCTCGTGATCGCCACTAACGAGAACGACATTCTGGCGCGGACGCTCGCCAGTGGCCGGTATGAGACCGGCAGCGTCAGCCCCACCATCAGCCCTTCGATGGACATTCAGGTTTCGTCCAACTTCGAGCGCTTGCTGTTCGAGGCGCTGGGGCGCGACGGGGCGGCAGTGACGCGCCTGATGCAGAGCCTGAGCCAATCGGGAAGCTTTGCCGTGCCCGAGGCGGCGCTGGCGCAGATCCGCGCCGAGTTCGCCGCCGGGCGCACCGGAGAGGCGGAAACCGCCGAGGCCATCCGGTCTACCTACGAAAAATCCGGCTATTTGCCCGACCCGCACACTGCGGTCGGGCTCGCCCAGGCCCGCCGCATCGCGGGAGCCAAAAATCCCATCGTTACCCTCGCGACGGCTCATCCGGCGAAGTTTCCGGACGCCGTCAAGCAAGCGACGGGTGTTGAACCGGGCCTCCCGGTGTGGTTGGCTGATCTTTATGGTCGCGTCGAGCGATACGATATCTTGGATAACGACCAGACGAAGGTCGAAGCGTTCATATTGGAGCGCACTCGCACGGTAGCCTAGC
Organism: Devosiaceae bacterium; assembly: GCA_035493835.1. Lineage (GTDB taxonomy): Bacteria > Pseudomonadota > Alphaproteobacteria > Rhizobiales > Devosiaceae > DASZTU01. The sequence continues at coordinate 45,538 of DATJHO010000118.1, read as the reverse complement.
CGGGTGGCTAGTAGCCCAGAAGGGCGGGGCGGCACGATATGGGAGCCCGGCCGGTGCGCCGGCGACTCCGGGAGGCATTTGTGAGCGTAAAGACGACCATTCTCGACAACGGCATGACAATTCTCACGGACGACATGCCGCATCTGGAAAGTGCGTCGATCGGCATCTGGGTCAAGGCAGGCTCGCGCAGCGAGACGCTGCCCGAACACGGCATTTCCCACGTGCTCGAGCACATGGCGTTCAAGGGAACGCCGAGCCGCACGGCCCGCGAAATCGCCGAGGCCATCGAAAATGTCGGCGGCGACCTGAACGCCGCGACGTCGATCGAACACACCGGCTATTTCGCGCGCGTGCTGAAGGAAGACGTTGCGCTGGCCGGGGATATCCTCTCCGACATCGTCCAGAATTCGCTGTTCGACAAGTCCGAACTCGACCGTGAGCAGCAGGTCATCGTGCAGGAGATTGGCGCGGCTCGCGACAATCCCGACGACCACGTCTTCGACCTGTTCCAGTCCGCTGCCTATCCCGACCAGCCAATCGGCCGCAACATCCTCGGTACCGTCGACTCCGTCAACGCCTTCGAGCCTGACTCCATCCGCTCGTACATGGATCGCAATTATGTTGGCGACCGCATGGTGATTTGCGCGGCCGGCAACATCGATCACGACCAGCTCGCCGACATCGCCAACGATCGCTTCCACATGCTGCGGAAGAACGGGGCCCCCGAGCCCGAGCGGGCCCGCTACGTGGGGGGCGAGGAGCGGCTCGTCTCCGACCACGAGCAGGCCCATATCGTCCTGGGCTTCGAAGGGCGCGCCTATAATTCCGACGGCTTTTATGCCGCGCAGGTGCTGGCCTCGATCCTTGGCGGCGGCATGAGTTCGCGGCTGTTCCAGGAGGTGCGCGAAAAGCGCGGCCTCTGCTATTCGGTCTATGCCTTCCACTGGGCCTTCGCCGATAGTGGCATTTTCGGCGTTGCCGCCTCCACCGGCGAGGAGCAGGTGAACGAATTGCTGCCTGTCATCTTCGACGAGTTGCGCAAGGCGAGCGAGGACATCACTGAAGAAGAAGTGATCCGCGTCCGCAACCAGATCCGCGCCGGGCTCCTGATGTCGCTCGAAAGCCCATCGTCCCGTGCCGGCCAGCTTGCGCGCCAGCAGATCCTTTGGGGCCGCGTCATTCCGCTGCAGGAGACGGTGGACCGCATCAATCGCATTGGCGTCGAACGCGTGCAGCAGGTCGCCCATCAGCTCTTCTTCAGCGATCGCCTCTCGCTCGCCGGCATCGGACCGGTCGAAAACTTGCCCGACCGAGCGACCATTTCCCGCTATCTCAACCACTAGCAGGGCCATGGTCTGGCCGTTCATTCCGCGCGACGAGACGCCGATTTTGCGCGGGCCGCGCGTGCTGCTGCGGGGCCCCAAGCCTGGCGATTATCCCGCCTGGCGCAATCTCAGGCGCGACAGTCGCGAGTTCCTGAAGCCGTTCGAACCGCGCTGGAGCGAACTGGATCTGACGCGTCGCGTGTTCATGGCGCGGCTGCGGCGTGGACGCAGCGAGGCTGTTCTGGGCACCGACTATAACTTCCTTGTCTTCCTGACCGAGGGCGGCAAGGAAAAGATCGTGGGCGGGCTGACCCTCTCCAACATCCGCCGGCGCGCCGCCCAGCATGTCAATTTGGGCTATTGGATGGGCCGGGATTTCGCCGGCAGGGGGCTGATGACCGAGGCGGTGGGCGTGGTGCTGCCTTTCGCCTTCAACACCCTCGGCCTGCACCGGATTCATGCCGCCTTCCTGCCCGACAATGCCGCCTCCCGCCGTGTCCTTGAAAAGAACGGATTTCACGAAGAAGGCTACGCGGAGAACTATCTGCAGATCGACGGCCGTTGGGCCGATCATGTGCTCTTCGGCCTGACGCGCGAGCGCCACGACCAAGCCACCCGCCGCCCGCCACGCTGAGCTTGTCGCCAGCGGCAAACATCGTTACCAGTTCCCCCAGTTTGCCAACGGGACCATCACCGCTTGATGCGCCATTTCCTGATCCTTGCGCTGAGTTTGCTGTTTGCGCTGGTCGGGATCCTGCCGGTCTATGCTTTTCAGGTCATTACCGTCCCCGAGGACGTCAATGCGGTCAATCTGACGCATGTGATCGAGATCGCGCACGGCAGCGCGGGCAAGGTGCAACTGTCGACGGCTGCCGATGCGACCGGCATCATCCGCCGCATTGAGGTGTTGGCCTCCAAGCCGGGCACCAATCCCGACTGGGCGCTGTTCGCGCTCAAGAACAATTCCGATACCCAGATGGAGCGGCTGCTGGTTGCGCCGTTCTTCCGGCTGCCGGGCTCCGGGATTTTCAGGCCCGACCTCGGCAATAACCGCATCGCCGCCCTGACCCCAAGCCAGGGCGTGCGCCCGACGCGACTGGTGGATGGCGAAGCCGATGTCTTCGACATCACGCTCGACCCGGGCGCGACCGTGACTTTCGTGGCCGAACTGTCGTCGGGCTCGCTTCCAGAACTCTATATGTGGAAGCCCAACGCCTACCGCGACTACGTCAATTCCTTCACTCTGTTCCGGGGCGTCGTGCTTGGCATTTCGGGGCTGAGCGCGGTGTTCCTCACCATCATGTTCGCGGTCAAGGGGCGCGGGATTTTTCCCGCCACGGCGGCGTTCGCGTGGGCGGTATTGATCTACCTGCTCATTGATTTCGGCGTGTTGGGCCGCTTGCTCGGCGTCGGCAATGGCGAGGTGCAACCGTTCCGGGCGGCGTCGGAGGCGTTGATCGCCACGACTCTGTTCGGATTCCTGTTTATTTATCTCAATCTCCACCGATGGCACCTCCGCTTCATCCATCTGGCGCTGGCGCTCGCGGCGGTATTCATCGCGCTTCTGGCATTCGCCTTTTTCCAGCCGGCGATCGCGGCGACGGTCGCGCGCCTGGTGCTCGCGCTGCTCGGCCTTTCCGGCTTTTTCCTGATCCTGCTTCTGGCGCTGCGCGGCTACGACCGCGCCGTGCTGCTGGTGCCGACCTGGATCATCTATATTGCCTGGCTGTTCTATGCCTGGCTGGTGGCGAGCGGGCATGTCTCCAATGACGTCGCCCAGCCTGCCGTGGCCGGTGGATTGGTGCTGCTCGTCATGCTCCTGGGGTTCACCTCGGTGCAGCATGCCTTTGCCGATGGGGGCGCCTCGATCGGCGCGCTTTCGGAAGTGGAGCGCCGCGCCCTGGCCCTGACCGGCTCGGGCGATTTCGTCTTCGACTGGAACATCGAGCGTGACCGCGTCAGCGTCTCGGAGGAACTGGCGACACGCCTGGGCGAGCGCCGCGGCGCCCTCCGTGGGGCGATAAAGCGTTGGCTGGACCGCATTCACCCCGAGGACCGCGACCGCTTCCGCACTGCATTCGATACGCTGGTAGAACTGAGGCGCGGCAAGGTCTCGTCCGACATCCGCGTCGCCACCCATGACGGCACCTATCGCACCTTCCGCATGCGGGTGAAGCCGGTGCTTGGCGGCGACAGCCAGGTCAACCGCATCGTCGGCACGCTGCAGGACGTGACCGAGGACCGTAGCGCCCGCGATCGGCTGCTGCATGATGCCGTTCACGACAGCCTGACCGGCCTGCCTAATAAGCAGCTCTTTCTCGATCGCCTCGAAAACGCGCTGATCCGGGCCAAATCGCCCGGGGGCATCAAGCCCGCCGTGTTTCTCATCGACATCGACCGCTTCGTCGATCTCGAGGAGCGTGTCGGCCAATCGGCCGCGGATTCGGTGTTGCTGGCGATTTCCCGGCGCATCGCCCGCCTCATGCGGCCGCTGGATACGGTGGCCCGCATTTCCGGCGACCAGTTCGCCGTTATCCTCGCCTCCGAGCAGGCGGCCACCAAGATTGCCGAAACCGCCGAGCAGATCCGCAAGGTCCTGAAGGCGCCGTTCAATTTCGGCGAACGAGACCTGACGCTCACGGCCTCGATCGGCGTCACGATTTACGACAGCAACCCGGCCACCGCCGCCGATGTGCTGCGCGATGCCGAGCTGGCCATGTACTACGCCAAGCGCCTGGGCGGGGACCGGATCGAAGCCTATCGCGCCTCAGCCCGGACCATCACGGCCTATAACCGGGCCACGGAAGAGGACCTTGATCGCGGACTCCGGCAGGGCGAATTGCAGGTCCAGTTCCAGCCGATCATGGACATTCACTCGGGCACGATCGTCGGGGCCGAGGCGCTCATGCGCTGGAACCATCCGAGCCGGGGCCTGGTCAATCCGGACGAGTTCATCCCGCTGGCCGAGCGCTCGGGGCTCATCGAACGGGTCGGCCGGCTCGCTTTCGAGCAGGCCGCAGCGCAAATGCGCGACTGGCTCAACACCCTGACCTTGCCGCCGGATTTCTTCATCTCGATCAATCTGTCGCCGAGCCAGCTCGGGACCGAAAATCTGCTCGCCGACCTCCGAACGCTGGTGCAGGAACATCGCGGCATCGCCCAGCACCTGAAACTCGAGATCACCGAATCGCAGGTGATGACCAATCCCGAGCACTCGGCCTACATGCTTGCGGCGCTGCACAACCTCGGCATTGGCCTGGCGCTGGACGATTTCGGCACCGGCCACTCCTCGCTGAGCTACTTGCACCGCTTTCCGGTCGATACCATCAAGATCCCGGCGCCTTTCGTGCAGATTCGGGACGAGCACGGCATTGCCCATACCCAGGTGCCGATCATCCGCGCAGTTCTCGCCCTCGCGGCCGATCTCGACATCATGGTGGTAGGCGAGGGGGTGGAAAACCTCGACGAGATCGACCGCCTCCGCCAGCTTGGCTGCAACTACGCCCAGGGCTTTGCCTTTGGCGCCGCCATGACCGGCATCGAGCTGCAAAAGAAGCTGCAATCGCAGGCCGCAAGGTAGGTTATTTGTTGGCGGCGCCCGGGCCGCTCCCTGCACACACGTCATTCCGGCGAACGCCGGAGTACTCGGTGAGTTCGCGGCGCGGCGTCGGCATTTGGTCGTATCCCTCGCCACATCGTCATCCCCGGGCTTGACCGGGGGACCCATGCCGCCTCTCAAACAGCTGGGGTGGACTTGGCGAGGCATCATAGGGTGGACGGGTCAACCCCGGCCATGACGAGGAGGCTTGGGAATGCTTCAGCTCAACGCGATCGCGCGCCAGAACTGACGCGCTCGCCCCTCACGCTCGTCCGGCGGTGGAGCTCAGCGATGCGCGGGTGATGCCGAGTTTGGCAAGGGCCCGGTCGTAGCGTTTGTCGATAGGGGTGCCGAACAGCAATTCGCGGTCATAGGGCACCGTCAGCCAGCCATTGCCGCGAAGTTCGCCCTCGAGCTGGCCGGGGCTCCAGCCGCAGTAGCCCAAGGCGAACAACGATTGCGCGGGGGCATTGTCGAAGGCTACGGCCCGCAACACGTCGAGGGTGGCGGTTAGGCAGATGTCGTCGTTGACCGAATAAGAATTGCCGTCGCGGAAATAATCGTCCGAATGCAGCACGAAGCCGCGGCCGCGCTGGACGGGTCCGCCGCGCAGCACCTCGCGATCGCGAATACGCTCCGGCAGGCGAATGATGTCGCCGGGCTCGCCGAGTTCCAGTTCTTCGAGAATGTCGCCGAAGCGCATGTCTTCGAGGCTCTGGTTGACGACCAGGCCCATCGCGCCCTCCTCGCCATGCCCGATCAGGAAGATTACGCTATCGCGGAAGCGGTCATCGCCCATGCCCGGCATCGCGACTAAAAACTGGCTTTTGAGCGAAAGCATCAAACTCTCCTGCCCTTTTTACTGATGTTGAACCTTATCGTGCACCGTGCCAAGCGGTTCCACCACTCACGTAACGCTGAAGCGATGTGCATTTCGATTTTCCCCCGGTTGGGCTATTCCCGCCTTATGCGCTTGCTTCTGGTTATTCTTTTGGTGCTGGCTAGCCCGGTTTCCGCCTTTGCCGCGGCCACCGCGTGGCAGGATGTGGCCCCTGGGGCTCGCCTGCGGCTGATTTCGAGCGATGTCCGGCAGCCCGACGGCTCCACCCTTGTAGGTATCGAGCTGGATATCCCGCAGACCCTTAAAACCTATTGGCGATTGCCCGGCGAAAGCGGCATTCCGACCGAGTTCGATATCGCCGGTTCGGCGGGCGTCAGCCAAGCCTCGATAGAATGGCCCTATCCCCAGCCCGAAACCAGCGGCGGCTTTCTCGAGTACGTCTATCGCGGCCCGACCGTGCTGCCGATCGTGTTGCGGACCAGTGGGACGCCGGTGCTCAGCGCGCGGGTGACGATGGGAGTTTGTTCGGACGTCTGCGTGCCGGTTCGCGCCAGTTTTCAGCTGCCGCTGTCGTTCGCCTCGGCTGATTTGGGCCAATCGATCCGCCTGCAGCAGGCTGCGGCGCTGGCCCCCATTGCCTGGGACCGCTCGGGAAGCGCATTCGGGGACGTCACCTTTGACCCCAAGGCCCACACCTTGCAGGTGGGCCTGTCCGATCCGGCGGTCGACCCCGCCTCTGTCATTGCTACGGCCGACGACCCCAGTTTGGTCTTCGGCATGCCGCAAAAAAGCCCGGATGGCCGATCAATTTGGCTTAAATTGCGGGGTGTCGACCGGGGTGCGGACTGGGTCGGAAGATCCGTTCAGCTTACATTCATGACCGTTAGGGGAGCATACGAAGTCTCCGAGCGGGTGTCGGCGCCTTGACTCCGGGCTATGCCTGGCCGCAAACCGGGCGTGGTAAGGGAACTACAGTAAAATGTCAGGAGAGGGCATGACGCACGTTATCCAGCCGGGCGAGTCGATTCCGGCTGTCCCCGTCAAGCTTGTCGATGCCGACGGCATCGTCGATACCAGCAGCGATCAGGTTCTCGGGCAGGGGCGCGTCGTGTTGTTCGCCGTGCCCGGCGCGTTTACCCCGACCTGCCACGTCAATCACCTGCCGAGCTTTCTCGCCAATGCCGACAAGCTCAAGGCGGCCGGCATCGATCGCATCGTCTGCGCGGCAACCAACGATCATCACGTGATGAAGGCCTGGGCAACAGCCTCCGATGCGCTCGGGGTCATAGATTTCGTTGCGGACGGCAATGGGCAGCTTGCCAAGGCGCTCGGGCTCGACAAGGATATGAGCGGCTCGGGCATGGGCCTGCGCTATGCGCGCAGCGCCATGCTGATCCGGGACGGGCGGGTCGAGGCGGTTTTCGCCGAAGACAAGCCGGGACAGGTGACGGCAACGGGTGCTCCGGCAATTCTGCTGGCATTGCAGGGCGCTTCGGCCTAGGGCGACGCGGGGACGCACAGGCGAGCCGGCTGCGCGCCGGCTCTCTGCCGATCGGTTACGGAAATTCCCCCGGTTGTCGGGGCTCTGGTTGAGTGTGCCGCAATCGCGGGCATGGTTCGGGACGTAGTGCTGCGCGCGTTAAATCGTGCGCCAGGGGGACTGAGTATGATGGATATACGGATCGCGGGTTTCGCCAGGGGCCTGCGTTTCATGGGAGCCGGCGGCTTGGCGGTCGCGCTCTCGGCCTGCTCGATGAACATGTTCGGCGGTGGTCCGGACAGTCCGTCGCTGACCAATGCGAGCGCATCGCCGGCCCAGATCGCCGCCGGACAGGCGAGTGCCATGCCGGCGCTCGCAACCTCATGTCCGCCGATCAAGATCATGCCGGGCGCCGACGCGCTGTTCTTCTACGGTAACGGCAAGGCCGGCGACCCGGAGAGCCTGCACTATCAGGTGGGCTTCGAGAAGCAGACGCGCAACTGCGTCGTCTCCAACGGCCTGATCACCGTCAAGATGGGCGTAGTCGGCCGCGTCCTGTTGGGGCCGGCCGGAAAAGAGACCTCGGTCAAAGTGCCGCTGCGGTTCTCCGTCGACCGGGACGGCAGCACGATCTTCTCCGACAAATACACCATTCCGGTCGAGATCACGCCGCCCGCCCAGTCAGCCGATTTCGTCAAGGTCGTCGACAATGTGGCGATCCCTTATATCGGCGGGGAAGACATCACCATCTGGGTGGGGTTCGATGACGGCAAAACGCCTTCGCGGCGGACCAGGCAAGCCAATTCCGCTGGCTGAGGATAGCCGGGATTATGTGGTCGTCGCCCGTTGACGGGCGACGAAATCTCGCCCATGTTGCGCGCGACTGCGGGAGAGACTGCTTCCAACTGGAAGTGGCGCCGAAGGAGCAACCGCCCCGGAAACTCTCAGGCAAAAGGGACCGCAGTTTTTCGTCACTCTGGAAAGCAGGTGGCCGGCTCAAGCCGGTAACGCCTCACCGAAGGAGCAACTCACGCCTAGGTCGTGAGGAAATCTCTCAGGTCAGCGGACAGAGGGGGCAGCACGTGTCAGGGGAGGCCCTGGCGCGGCATTGCCCCATTCCGCGAGTGACCCGTTGGCCGACGCTCCGACTGAAAACCTGAAGACCGTCCTTTTGGACGAAAAGCATCGCTCGCTGGGCGGCCGCATGGTGCCGTTCTCGGGCTATTCCCTACCCGTGCAATATCCCACCGGCATCGTGGCCGAGCACAAATGGACCCGCGAGCATGCGGGTCTGTTCGATGTCTCGCATATGGGGCCGAGCTTTCTCGAGCTTTCGGCCAAGAGCGGCAATTCCGAGGCCGACCAAATCGCGGTGGCCGCCTTGGTCGAGCCGCTGGTTTCGGGCGATATCGCCGGGCTCAAGCCCGGCCAGATCCGCTACACCCTGCTGCTGAACGAAAGCGGCGGCACGCTCGACGATCTGATGATCGCCCGGTCGCCGCGCGCCGTCAGCACGCTCTATATCGTCGTCAACGCCGGCACCAAGGAAGAGGATTTTCGCCTGATCGCCGGCGCGGCCGGGGACAAGGCAAAGTTCACCCGCGCCGACGACGGGGCGCTGCTGGCGCTGCAGGGGCCCGAGGCCGCGGCGGTGATCGCCGATTTCCTGCCCGGCGCCGCCGAACTGGGCTTCATGACCTACAACTCGTTCGAGTGGCGCGGCAGCCGCCTGATGGTTTCCCGCTCCGGCTACACCGGCGAAGACGGGTTCGAGATGCTAGTCCCGGCCGAGCGCGCCGCCGAGGTCTGGGATGCCCTCCTCGCCGACCCGCGCGTAAAACCGATCGGGCTGGGCGCCCGCGATAGCCTGCGCCTTGAGGCCGGCCTGCCGCTCTATGGCCACGACCTCGACGAGACCATTTCGCCCACCGAAGCGGGCCTCAATTTCGCCGTGTCGAAGCGTCGCCGCGAGGCCGCGAACTTCCCCGGGGCCGACCGCATTCTCAAGGAATTTGCCGGCGACCTAGCCCGCATCCGCGTCGGTCTGCTGGTCGAGGGCGCACCGGCCCGCGATGGCGCCGAAATTCTCGGCCCGGACGGAGCCGTGATCGGAAAGATCACGAGCGGCGGTTTTTCCCCCTCGCTCGGCCGCGCCATCGCCATGGGTTTCGTGCCCCCGGCCTTTTCCGCGCCCGGCACCAAGCTAGCCGTTTCCGTGCGCGGACGGGCCCAGCGGGCCGAGGTCGCGCCACTCCCCTTCGTTTCCCATCGCTATTACCGGCAGCCCAAATAGGACCCGCGCCATGACCATTCGCTTCACCAAGGACCACGAATACGTTCGCGTCGAGGGCACCACGGCCGTCGTCGGGATCACCAACTTCGCCCAGGAGCAGCTGGGCGACATCGTCTTCGTCGAGCTCCCCGCCGTCGGCAAGGTACTGAAGCAAGGCGATGAGGCTGCCGTCGTCGAGTCGGTCAAGGCCGCCTCCGAGATCTATGCCCCGGCCTCCGGCACCGTCACCGAAGTCAACACCGCGCTGTCGGGCGATCCCTCGCTGGTCAACGGCGACAGCGAGGGCGCCGGCTGGATGTTCAAGATGACCCTCTCCGCGCCCGGCGAGATCGATGCGCTGCTGGACGAGATCGCCTACGCGGCGATCGCGAAGTAGCTTCTTCCCCGCTCCCGTTGTGGGAGAGGGGGGCCCGAAGGGCGGGTGAGGGGTAGGCCGCAAACTCAGCGCCCCCTCATCCGGCGCTTCGCGCCACCTTCTCCCGCAAGGGGAGAAGGAAGACTTGGCTCGATCGAAGACTTGGCTCAATCAGAGACCCAAACAATGCGTTACCTCCCCCATACCGAAGCCGAGCGCGCCGAAATGCTGGCGACCATCGGCGTCGACGACATCGCTGCTTTGTTCGCCAGTGTCCCCGAAAAGGCGCGGCTGAAAACCCCGATCGAGCTGCCGCCGCATTCGCCGGAATTTCTGGTTGAAGCGCATATGCGCGCGCTCGCCGGAAAGAACCGGGCGGGGGCGGATGGCCCCTTCTTCGTCGGCGCCGGCGCCTATCGCCACCATGTGCCTGCGACGGTCGATCACCTGATCCAGCGCTCGGAATGGCTCACAGCCTATACGCCCTACCAGCCGGAGGTCTCGCAAGGCACGCTCCAGATGCTGTTCGAGTTCCAGACGCAGGTGGCGCATCTCACCGGCATGGAGGTCGCCAACGCTTCCATGTATGACGGCTCGACCGCGACTGCCGAGGCGGTGCTGATGGCGCGGCGCCTCACTCGACGCGAGCGCGTGGTGCTCTCGGGCGGCCTTCATCCGCACTATCGCGACGTGGTGCAAACCTATGTCGAGGAAGGCCCCGACTTCGTCTGCCTTCCGGCCTCGCCCGAAGGGCACGGCGACATGCTTTCGCGCATCGACGACACCACGGCTGCGATCGTGCTGCAGACGCCCGATTTCTACGGCCACCTTCGCAACATCAAGGCAGCAGCCGATGCTGCCCACGCCAAGGGCGCGCTGCTGATCGTGGTGATGACGGAGGTTGTCTCGCTCGGCCTCATCGAAGCGCCCGGCGCGCTCGGGGCCGATATCGTGGTCGCCGAGGGCCAATCGATCGGCAATGCGCTGAATTTCGGCGGCCCCTATGTTGGCCTGATGGCGACGCGCAAGGAATTCGTCCGACAGATGCCTGGCCGGCTCTGCGGCGAAACCGTCGACGCAGATGGCAAGCGCGGCTTCGTGCTGACGCTCTCCACCCGCGAGCAGCACATCCGCCGCGAGAAGGCGACGAGCAATATTTGCACCAATTCCGGCCTTTGCGCGCTGGCCTTCTCCATCCACATGGCGCTTCTGGGCGAGGCGGGGTTCACGCGGCTCGCCCGGCTGAACCATGCCCGGGCTTGCGCCTTGGCTGACGCGCTCGCCACCGTGCCGGGCGTAGAGCTGCTGAACAAGAGCTTCTTCAACGAAATGACGATCCGGTTGTCCAAGCCCGCGGCCGGCGTCGTCGAAATCCTCGCTGCGCAGGGCATCCTCGCCGGCGTGCCGGTCAGCCGGCTCGAACCCGGAAAACGCGAACTCGAGGACCTCCTGGTTCTCGCGGCCACCGAACTTACCACCGAAAACGATATCGCGGCGCTGGCGAGCGCGCTGATGGAGGCGCTGAAATGAGCATGAACACCCAAGGGCGCCCCACCGACATCGGCACTCCCGGCGGCGCCAGCGCTGGTTCGGCGCTGCTGCCCGACGAACCGCTGCTGTTCGAGATCGGCGACACCGGCCATTCCGGCGTCGACCTGCCGGACGCCGAAATCGGCGACAGCCGCCTTGGCGGCTTTGCGCGAAAGATGCCGCTCGACCTGGCCGGCCTCACCGAGCCCGAGGCAATGCGCCACTATGTGCGGCTGTCGCGCCGCAATTATTCGATCGACAGCGGCATGTATCCGCTCGGCTCGTGCACCATGAAGCACAATCCGCGCCTCAACGAGAAGACGGCGCGCCTGCCGGGCTTCGCCGACATCCACCCGCTGCAGCCGCTCTCGACCGTCACCGGCGCGCTTGAGCTGATGCAGCAGCTTTCCGACTGGCTGCTCACGCTCACCAACATGACGGCGGTGGCATTGTCGCCGAAGGCCGGCGCGCATGGGGAAATGTGCGGCATGATGGCCATTCGGGCGGCGCAGGAAGCCGGGGGGCAGGGGCACCGCACCGTTGTGCTGGTGCCGGAAAGCGCCCACGGCACCAACCCCGCAACGGCGGCCGCGCTCGGCTACAGCGTCAAGGCCGTTCCTGCCCGCGCTGACGGCACCGTGGACGTCGAAGCGGTGAAGGCAGCGCTGTCGCCCGAAGTCGCGGCCATCATGCTGACCAACCCCAACACCTGCGGGCTGTTCGAACGCGAGATCATCGAGATCGCAGCAGCGGTGCACGAAGCCGGGGCCTATTTCTACTGCGATGGCGCCAATTTCAACGCCATCATGGGCGTGGTGCGACCGGGCGATCTCGGCATCGATGCCATGCACATTAACCTCCACAAGACGTTTTCTACCCCCCATGGCGGTGGTGGTCCGGGCGCCGGGCCAGTGGTGCTGTCGGCGGCGCTCGCCCCCTTCGCCCCGGTGCCGTTCGTGCGCAAGGGGCAGGGCGGGCTCGAACTGGTGGAGCATCCCGAGGCGGGGCATCTGGGGCGCATCACCGCGTTCCACGGCCAGATGGGCATGTATGTCCGTGCGCTCACCTATATGCTCAGCCATGGCGGCGACGGGCTGGCGCAGGCGGCGCAGGATGCGGTGCTCAACGCCAACTACGTCCGCGCCCGCCTGCAGGACGTGTTCACGCTGCCCTTCGGCGAGCAGCCCTGCATGCACGAGGCGCTGTTCGACGACCGCTTCCTCGATGGCACCGGCGTTTCGACGCTCGATTTCGCCAAGGCGCTGATCGACGAGGGATATCATCCGATGACGATGTACTTCCCGCTGGTCGTCCACGGGGCCATGCTGATCGAGCCCACTGAGAGCGAGCCCAAGCAGACGCTCGATGCGTTCTGCAACACCATGCTGGACCTCGCCGCCGACGCCAAGGCCGGCAACGCCGAACGCTTCACCGCCGCCCCCTTGCGCGCGCCGAGCCGTCGTCTCGATGAAACCCGCGCGGCGCGGTCGCCAAAACTGACGTGGGTCCGGGAACAGCCGCTCTCCGCGGCTGCCGAGTAGGGGGCGAGCCCGACAGCCCTCCCCCCAGCCGCCAACCTCATCCTGAGCCTGTCGAAGGATGGGCTGCAAGCGCCGTGCCGCCCTCTGGGTTCGACACCATGAGGGCGCAAAGGTTTGCCCGTGTGGCATGGAGGCGCCCCTTTGTCCCCTCTCACCTTGGGGGAGAGGGCCAGCGTGAGGGGTGAAACCGTGTACGGAGAGGTACGGTGAGGCTGCAGCCCTCACCCGCCCTCCGCTTCGCTCGGGACCCTTTCCCCTGAGGGGAGAGGGCACCATCGGAGCCGTGGCGGAGCAGAAGAGGGCCAGCCCGCATCGCCACCACCACGCCCTGAGTCCACACACCACCACTTCATCCTGAGCTTGTCGAAGGATGGGCAGCACGCGCTGGGTGGCACCAGCGGGTGGAAAGTGCCGCCTTGGCGGCGAATCCTGCAGATCGATCCGGGTCAAAGCACAGGATTCGGCGTGTTATTGGCAAAAGAAAAAAGCGAACCTCGCGGCCCGCTCTTTCAAATTCTGATCTGGCCAAAAACTCAATTGAGCTTGGCGGCAACGTCCTCGATTGCCTGCGACACCAGGCCCTCGCCCTTTTGCGCCATCTGCTTGGTCAGCAGCACGCGGGCGGCTTCGACGGCGACGTCGGCGGAGCGGCCGCGGACTTCGGCGACGGCCTGCTGTTCGGCCTGGGCGATCTTTTCTTCCACGGCCTTGGTCCGGCGCGCGATCAGCGCTTCGAGCGCGCTGGCTGCTTCCTTGGCGAGCCGGTCGGCTTCGTCGCGGGCGGCGGTCACGATATGCTCGGCTTCTTCCTCGGCCTGCTGGCGCTTGCTGGCATAGCTGTCGAGCAGTGCCTTGGCCTCGCTACGGAGCCGCGCAGCCTCGTCGAGTTCGGCCTGGATTTTCCGGATCTGCTCGTCGAGCGAATTGTTCAGCATCCGGGGGACGCGGAGATAGAGCACCACGCCGATGAAGATGACCAGGGCGACGATGGCCCAAAATTCTGCATCGAATTCCATGGCTTACCCCTTCACCAGGCTGGCGACCGCGGCCCGTGCCTCATCGGGCGAGACGGTGCCGGTAAGGCGGGAGACGAGCTCGACCGTGGTGTCGGCTGCGATTTCGTCCACGTGGGTGAGGGCCGATTCCTTGGCCTTCTGGATCGAAGCCTCGGCGGCGCTCACCTTGCCGGCCAGATCCGTTTCGACGGATGCCTTCTTGCGATCCAGTTCGGCCTTGGCCTTGGTGCGCGTTTCCTCGGCGATTGAATGCGCCTTGGAGCGGGCCGCGGCGAGGGCCGCTTCGTAATCGGCCAGCGCCCGGTCGGTTTCCTTGCGGAGCCGGTCGGCTTCGGCGAGGTCGCCGTCGATCGTTTCCTTGCGCTTGGTCACGATGCCGCCGATGCGGGGGATCGCGACCCGCGAAATGATCCAGTAGAGGGCGCCGAAACAGATGACGAGCCACAGGATTTGCGACCCGAAAGTCGCCGTATCGAAGGGCGGAAAGCCAACGGGGGCCTCCACGGCACCCTGGGTCGCGTGCAGTTCGGCCGCGCCGGCTGCGGCACCCGCTTGTGCGGCGGTGCTTGCGGCCTCTCCGGCAGCGGCAGCCGCCCCCGAAGCCGCGGAGGTCGCGGGAGCCGGTGTGGCTGCCTGCGCAACGAGCATAATGTCGGTCGTCTGACCCGCCATCTTCCTGATCCAGTCCAATGCGCCATGCCCCGGGCCTCAGATGCCCGGAGCCGTCTTGGGGAAAGGTCTTTGCCTAAATCAGACTGCGTACAGCAGCAGGAAGGCGATAACGAGCGAGAAAATGCCCAGGGCTTCGGTCACGGCGAAGCCGAAGATCAGGTTCGAAAACTGGCTCGCGGCCGCAGCCGGGTTCCGGAGCGCGCCCGACAAGTAGTTGCCGAAGATCACGCCCACGCCGACGCCGGCGCCGCCCATGCCGATGCAAGCAATGCCCGCACCGATCAGTTTAGCTGCTGCTGGTTCCATTAGTCTCTCCTTGGGATTCGGATTTTTTTGAGGTTGCGAAAGCCAGGCCGTCAGTGGCCGGGGTGGATGGCATCGTGGAGATAGACGCAGGTCAGCACGGCGAACACGAACGCCTGCAAACCACCCACGAGGATTTCAAGGCCGGTCAGGGCCACGGCCATGCCGAGCGGCAGCACGGCGGCAATCGCACCGAGCGCTCCGATCGAGGCGAGGCCAACGACCATGCCGCCGAACACTTTCAAGACGATGTGACCGGCCAGCATGTTGCCCCAGAGACGGAGGCTGTGGCTCACCGGACGGCTGAGGAACGAGATGATCTCGATCGGAACCACCAGCCAGATGATGAACCATGGAATGCCCGAAGGCACGAAAAGCTTGAAGAACTTCAACCCGTTGCGGGCAAAGCCGTAGATAATGACGGTGAGGAACACCAGGACCGCCAGGCACGCCGTGACGATCAGATGGCTCGACACCGTGAAGGAATAGGGCAGCATGCCCAGCCAGTTCGACGCCAGGATGAAGGTGAAGAGCGTGAACACCAGGGGGAAGAACTTCATCGCGTCGTGCCCGGCGGTCGATTCGACCATATTGGACACGAAGCCGAAAAGCTGCTCGGCAACGAGCTGGCCGCGTGTCGGCACCAGGCGCCGGGCGCCGGTGGGCGCCAGCAGCACGAAAGACACCACCAGCACGGTGATGACCATTAACAGAGCAGAATTTGTGAAGGCAAAGTGAACCCCGCCGATTTTGCCGAGCGGAAAATAGTCATGGATCTGGAACTGATGGATTGGTTCAATCGGTTTCTCGGCCAATCTAAAGCCCCATTCCTTTGCTACGAGCACGTCAAGGAAGGTGGGCTCCACTCTTCCGGTTTGAACGCGCAACCACCCCTAATCGTCGTCGTCATCATCCGGCGCGGCCGGCGTATCAGGCGGCACGGCCGTGGCAGCGTTCAATTCCGCCGACGAGCGCACCACATTCACTACACCGGCGGCAAACCCCAGCAGCAGCAGGATCACCATCGCCCAGGGCCGCGTGCCGAACAGCGCGTCGATCCCGTAGCCGATCCCCGCGCCGACGATGATCGCCGCCACGAATTCGGAGGCGAGCCGAAAAGCCCGATTCGCCGCCGAAACTCCAGGCCCCACATCTACCGGCTGCGCGATGGGCTGCGGACGCGCAGCTTTCGCACGAGCGATACGCGCAGCCAGGTCGCCCGTTGCCGACCTGTCGCCGTCACCGCCCTCCGGACTCTTGGTGTCACGCGGATTTGCCATCACGCCTGCCCCTTGGCCCGTTACGCCGATATGTTGAGGACATCCTCGAAGTCGGCCGCACCATATTGATCGACCGCCACCGTGTCAAGACGACGCAGGTATCCGCAAGTATTTGATATACAAAGAACATTCGGTGCCGGAGCGAGACTCGCCGCGGGCTCGCGCGCGATTTCGTGAACGGACCCGCCGGCTTAGACCGCCTCTCGAAAAGATTCTGCCGTCACCAGATCCACCGAGACCAGCTGGCTGACGCCGCGCTCCTGCATGGTGACGCCGAACAGCCGATCCATCCGGCTCATGGTGATCGGGTTGTGGGTGATGACCATGAAGCGCGTCTCGGTGCGCTGCCGCATGCTGTCGAGCAGATTGCAGAAGCGCTCGACATTATGGTCGTCGAGCGGCGCGTCGACCTCGTCGAGGACGCAGATCGGCGCCGGGTTGGTGAGAAAGACTGCAAAAATCAGGCTCATTGCCGTCAGCGCCTGCTCGCCGCCCGAGAGCAACGTCATCGTCGTCGGCTTCTTGCCCGGCGGCCGGGCGATGATTTCGAGCCCGGCTTCGAGCGGATCGTCGCTTTCGACGAATTGCAGTTCGGCCGTGCCGCCGCCGAACAGCGAGGTGAAAAGCTCCTGGAAGTACCCGTTGACCTTTTCGAAGGCCTCGGAAAGCCGGATGCGGCCCTCGCGGTTGAGGCTCTGGATGCCGGCCCGGAGCTTGGCGATGGCGGCGATCAGGTCGTCGCGGTCCTTGGTCATGGTATCGAGCTTTTCGCGCACCTCTTCGGCCTCGCGCTCGGCGCCGAGATTGACCCCGCCCAGCCGCTCGCGCTCGGAACGGAGCCGGTCGAGCTTGTCTTCGGTCGGGCGCTCGGCGGGGAGGGCGTCCTGGGGGCGGATGCCGGCTTCGGCGGCGGTGTGGTCGGCCTCGATGCCGAGGCTTTCCACCACCTGCCGCTCGATCTGCATCCGCTGGGCGATCAGGCCCTTGATCCGCTCCTCGACCCGCGCCAGTTCTTCGCGGGCTTTCGACAGGCCCTCGGCCGCCGCACGTGCGGCCCGATCGGTTTCCCGGTGCTGATTCTGCGCCGCGGCGAGCGCATCGGCAGCGGCCTTGTGGTCGGCGCGCGCCGCCTCGATCTGTTCCTCGAGCGCTTCGCGGCGGGCGGCCAACTGTTCGGGCGCGGCTTCAAACGAGGCCAGTTGCGCGGTGATTTCCGCGGCGCGCTCGGCAAGGGTTTTGAGCTGCGCCGCGGCGCTTTCCTGCCGGCGCTGCCAGTTCGCCATTTCCTGGGCGATTTGCGTGAGCCGGCCGGCGCGCATGCGCGCCGCCGTTTCGAACGTGTTGAGCCTCAGCCGGCCCTGCTCGGCCTTTTCACGGGCTGTTGTGAGTGCGTTCTGGCGCTGGCTCAGCGTCGCGGCCGCTGCCGCGTCATCCCCGGCCTCAGCCAGTGCCTTTTCGGCCTCCGCCTTGCCCACCTCGGCTTCGGCCAGGCTGGCATTGAGGCGGGTGCGGGCTTCCTCGACGGCGCTGCGCCGCGAGACCAATTCGCCGATCGCCTTCTGCGCCCGGTCGACCTCGGCCTGCGCCGTGCTGATCGCCCTCTGCGCGTTGCGCCAGGCGTCGCGCCTTTCGCGCTCGATGCGCCGGGCCGTTTCCAGAGCAATTGCTGCTTCGTCCAGCGCCAGTTTGAAACTGGCTCGCTCGCGCCGCTTTTCCTGGATTTCGGCATCGAGTTCGGCCAGCCGATTCTTCTGCGCCAGCCGCTCGGCGGCAGCGCTCGGCGCGTCGGCGGTGGAAAAAAGGCCATCCCAGCGCCAGGTGTCGCCTGCCTTGGTGACGAGCGCCTGTCCGGCCTTGAGCGTCGGAGCCAGCCGGTTGCCATCGGCCGCTTCCACCAACCCGATCTGGTCGAGTCGCCGCTTGAGCAGATCGCTGCCCGCAACGAAGCGCGAGAGTGGCACCACGCCTTCGGGCAGGAGCGGATCGGCCGCGCCATCGAATGGCCCCAGCCAGCGGATCGGCGCGCCGGCATCGGCGGACGCGTCGAGATCATCGCCAAGCGCCGCGCCCAGTGCGGTCTCGTAGCCGGGAGTTACTTTTAGCGAATCAACGATTGCCGGCCATTTGCTGGCCCCGCCCTTGCTCAGGATGCGAGACAGCGTTGCGGCTTCGGTCTCGAGGCGGCCGAGCCCGCTATCGATCACCTGCAGGGCCGGGCGCGCCTTTTCCAGCTCCTCCTCGGTCCGGCGCGTCGCCTCTTCGGCAATGATTGCCGCCTGCTCAGCCGCTTCGGCCACTTCCTGGGCCGCTTCCAGCGCCTCCCGCTTGGCCGCCAGCGCTTCGTCGGCATCGAGGGTTTGGTTTAATGCCTCGGCTTCGCGGACCACCTCGGCGACCTGTTGCGCCAGCCGGGTTACGCGGGCGGCTGCATCGGTGGCGTTGCGCTGTGCCTGCGCCCGGCGGGCGCGCAACTGGGCCAGCGCCTCATTGGCGGCCTGCATTTCGGTTTCGGCTTGCCGGACGAGCGCCGTGGCGTCGTTCGCCGCCTGCCGGGCGGCCTCGAACGCCTGCTGGTCATTGGCCGCTTCGGCTTCGAGCCGGGTCTTTTCGGCGGCCATGGCCGAAAGGGCCTCGCCGCTCTCCGTCGCCAGCGCCTGCTCGCGTTTCGTATCGGCGGCCAATTGCGTCTGACGCTGGATCAGTTCCGCCCGCCGGGCCTCGGCCCGTTTGTTCTCCTCGGCCATTTGCTCGGCGAGGATCGTGAGGCGCTGCAGGGCCGCCCCGAACCGCGCTTCGCGATCCCGTGGCGCGGCGAGCGATGCCTCGGCGTCTTCGGCCTGTTTGTCGGCCTTGAGCGCGGCGTGCTGGGCATCGGCGAGGGCGGTGATGAGGCGCCCCTGTATGGCCTCCGCTTCCTTTTCCGCCACCCGGGCCGCAACCCAGCGCAGGTGGAAGAGCGTGGCTTCCGCCTTGCGAATTTCCCCCGAGAGGCTGCGATAGCGCACCGCCAGCCGCGCCTGCCGCTTCAGCGTTTCGAGCTGGGATTCGACCTGCGCGATGACGTCGTCCACGCGCGCAAGATTCTGCTCGGCGCCCTTGAGCCGAAGTTCCGCCTCGTGCCGCCGCGAATGAAGGCCGGAGATGCCCGCAGCCTCTTCGAGCAGGGCCCGCCGCGCGGTCGGCTTCGCCGCGATCAGCTCCCCGATCTGCCCCTGCCGGACAAGGGCAGGGGAATGGGCCCCGGTCGAGGCGTCGGCGAATAGCAATTGCACATCACGCGCGCGGACCTCACGGCCGTTGACGCGATAGACCGAGCCCGCCTCTCGCTCGATGCGGCGGGTGACTTCGAGGACGTCGGCATTGTTGAGGACGGCCGGGGCGGTGCGGTCGGCATTGTCGAGCACCAGGGTAACTTCGGCCGTGTTGCGGGACGGCCGGTTGGCCGAACCCGAAAAGATCACGTCATCCATGCCGGCGGCGCGCATCGCCTTGTACGAGCTTTCGCCCATCACCCAGCGCAGCGCTTCGACGAGATTGGACTTGCCGCAGCCATTGGGGCCGACGACGCCCGAAAGACCGGGCTCCAGGTGGAGCTCGGTCTGGTCGGAAAACGATTTGAAACCGTGGAGTTTAAGGCGTGAGAATTTCACCGGGCGCCTCCCCGGAGGAGAGGCTTAGGCCAGAAGCGGGTCGATCGCCGCGGTAAGCTGATCAATGGTCTGTTCCCCGACGAACTGCTTGCCATTGATAAAGAAGGTCGGTGTGCCCGACACCTGGAAATCGTTAACGGCCTGGTCCCTAGCAGCCTGGATTTCCTTCGGGATCTCCTGATTCGTCAAGGCCTGGTTGAAGCTGTCCGCAGTAAAGCCGAGCTGCAGGGCAATCGCTTCGATGGCATCCTTGGGCTTGTCGGACGACACCCACTTGTCCTGGTTGTCATAGAACGTGTCGATCACGTTGTAGAAGTGGTCGGGCCCGGCGATTTCGGCCAGCATGAACACGACGACGTCAAAGACGTTCAGCGCGAACGGGCGGAAGATGAACTGGATCTTGCCGTTGTCGATATATTTCGACTTCAGCAGCGGATAAACATCGTGATGGAAGCGGCCGCAATGGGGGCACGTGGCCGAACCATATTCGATGACGGTGACCTTGGAAGCTTTGTTGCCGAGCACGTGGTCGGGCAGGCCGGCCGGCGCCATCAGCTTGGCCGGATCGATCGTCACCACCGGGTCGTCGGCGCGCGCTGTGCCAAGGCCGGCAACACTCGCCGCGCTGGCAGCAGCGGCAAGAATGAGGGTCTGGCGGCGAGAAATGATCACGTTCTGAAGCTCCTTCTGCGGGCCCGCACTAGTTACATGCGCCCAACGTGGCGACAAGGGGGCCGAATTTGCAACCGCAATCAACAGGCGGTGAACAATTCAGCGACGATTGGCCGCGATTCCAAGACCCAATTCGCGCAAGGCCTCGCGGAGCCTTGCATCTTCGACCTTGCCGACGGCCTCGGCGACCAGCGCTTGGCTGGCCGGATCGGCGGTCGGGGCAACTTGGCGCTTTTCCGCTGAACCGGGCGTGAACGGAGTTACCGACAGGCGGACATGGTCGACCAGCACATAGCCGAAATATCGGTTGACCGCCGCAGCGATCCGCGGCGCCTCGTGCGCCAGCGCCAATTGGTGGCCGGCGATGCAGCGCAAATAAAGCGTGGCGCCCTGCGCGCTGCGCTCGCCGCGGGGCCAGGCGAGTTTATCGGGCATCGCCACCTGGTCATAGGGTTTTGGCGCCATCGCCCGCCAATGGGTGATGATGTCGCGGCTGGCGAAGCCGCGCCGTTTCAAGGCTGGATCAAGCGCGCCGGAAATCGCCTCACCGACGCCGACGGTGCGGTTGAGCCGTTTGAATTCCTTGGGCTTTTTGTCCTGGGGTTTTTCGGCCATTTCCGTCTCTTGCCAGCCTTTAGAGCATAGGGTCTTTTGCGCGCCATGGAAGACGTGTTGAAGCCGATCGCGACCCTTGATTCAGAGGCGGTGCTGGCCTGGTATGACCGGCATGCCCGCGAGCTGCCGTGGCGCATCGGGCCAGGCGAGCGGCGGGGCGACGTACGCCCAGACCCCTACCGCGTTTGGCTGAGCGAAGTCATGCTGCAGCAGACGACGGTTGCAACGGTAAAATCGTATTTTGCCCGCTTCACCGAACTCTGGCCGACGGTGGAGGCGCTGGCCGCCGCACCGCTCGAGGCGGTGCTGGTCGAGTGGGCGGGGCTCGGCTATTACGCCCGCGCCCGCAATCTGCATGCCTGCGCGCGGGCGGTAGTGGAAAGGCGGGGCGGGGTGTTCCCGAAAACCGCCGCGGAATTGCTGACGCTGCCGGGCGTCGGGCCCTATACGGCCGCCGCCATTGCGGCCATCGGCTTCGACGAGCGCGTGGCGGTCGTGGACGGCAATGTCGATCGCGTGCTGGCGCGGTTTTTGGCGCTGGACGTGCCGGCGCGGGAGGCGAAGGAGGCCATCCGCGCCGCCGTCCAGGAGGCCGTGCCGGTGCGGGCCGGAGACTTTGCCCAGGCGCTGATGGATCTGGGCGCGACGATCTGCGCGCCAAAAGCTGCGCTTTGCATGCTTTGCCCATTGCAGCCGGGGTGCCGGGGCACGGCCTCCGGCGAGCCGCTCGCCTTTCCGGTGAAAGCGGAAAAGGCCGAGCGTCCGACGCGCCGCGGCCACGCCTTCGTGATCCGCGACGCCGATGGCGATGTTTTCCTGCAGAAGCGCGGGGAAAAGGGCCTGCTGGCGCAGATGACCGAGGTGCCGACCACGGCGTGGGTTGCGGGCCCGGCCGAGCCGGCGTTTCCGTTCGTTGCCGCCTGGCGGCACCACGGGGGAATCCTCCACGTGTTCACGCATTTCCGGCTGGAGCTCGAGGTGTGGTCGGCGGTGGCACCTGACCCCGCGGCCCTGGCCGAAGGCTGGTGGGCTGATCCGCACGAACTCGACGCCGAAGCGTTGCCGACGGTTTTTCGCAAGGTGCTCGCGGCGGCGTTTGTGGTCGCAAAGAACCCCCACCCGTGACCCTTCCCCGCAAGGGGGAGGGAGACGAAGGAGTCGCGATTCTGGCGTCAGGAGGCACAGCCTCGCCGCACATTCCCCTCTCCTCTTGTGGGAGAGGGTGCCCGAAGGGCGGGTGAGGGGGGAGTCACAGGCTCAGCGCTTGTTGCCTACCCCTCATCCGGCGCTTCGCGCCACCTTCTCCCGCAAGAGGAGAAGGAAGAGAGGGGCACGGCCGGGCAGGTTAAAGTCTTCAGACCGACAGCAGCGCCATTCGGGCGCGGATCTGGGTGCGCAGTTCGTCGATCGGGGCCAGCCGGCCGTCGTGCTCGTGGTGCCAAAAAGTCCAGCCATTGCAGGACTCGGCGTTTTGAACGAGGGCGCCGACGCGATGGATGGAACCCTGATGCGGTCCGGAACTCAGTGAGCCGTCGGCCCGAACCATGGCCGCAAATCTGCGGCGCGCGTCAAAAAGCGGGGCGCCGGGGGCGATCACGCCCTGCTCCAGCAGCGAGCCGAAGGCGACGCGCGGGGCCTGCCGCTTCGGGGTTGCCGATTGCAGCGCCTCGGGGGAAATGGGCCGGGCGGCGATGATCCGCTTCAGCGCGCCCGCCGCATAGCTTTCATCGCGCTCGATGCCGATGAAATGCCGTCCGAGCTTGCGCGCCACGGCACCCGTGGTGCCGGTGCCGAAGAAGGGGTCGAGCACCACATCGCCCGGCCGGGTCGTGGCGGTGAGGATGCGATAGAGCAGCGCTTCCGGTTTTTGCGTCGGGTGGAGCTTGTCGTCGTCCTCGTCCTTCAGCCGCTCGGCGCCGGTGCACAGCGGGAACAACCAGTCGCTACGCATCTGCGTATCTTCGTTGCCGGCCTTGAGCGCCTCGTAGTTGAAGGTCACGCGCGCCTTCTGGCTGCGCGCCGCCCAGATCAGCGTCTCGTGCGCATTGGTGAAGCGCGTGCCGCGGAAGTTCGGCATCGGATTGGCCTTGCGCCAGATCACGTCGTTCAGCAGCCAGAAATCGAGATCCTGCAGCGCGACGCCGACGCGGAAAATGTTGTGATAGGAGCCAATGACCCAGAGCGCGCCATCCGGCTTCAGCAGCCGCCGCGCCGCCTTGAGCCAGGCGTGGGTAAAAGCATCGTAGTGGGCAAAGCTCTCGAACTTGTCCCAGTCGTCATCAACGGCGTCGACCTTGCTCTGGTCGGGGCGGGTGAGGCCCTGCTCCAGCTGCAGGTTGTAAGGGGGGTCTGCAAAAATCAGGTCTACCGAGCCGGCCGGCAAGGCATTCATGCGCTCGACGCAATCCCCGAGGAGGATCGTGTCTAGGGGGAGCGCGGCCCCTTCCGCTGCAGCCACCTGGGCCGCCTGACGCGCGGTACGCAACATACGCAACTCTTACACAGCACTAACAAGCGCCTTTGTAAGCATTTTAGGTTAAAGCGAATTAAACGCTGCGGGTGATGAGGGCGTGGATTGCTACGCCGTCGCTCGGCGCGCCAGGGCGGCGCGGGCGCAGGGCTCGAAATCCATGCGGTGGTGACGACAGGGGCCGTGGCGATCCAGCGCCTGCAGGTGCTCGGGGGTGGCGTAGCCCTTGTGCCCGGCAAAGCCGAAATCGGGCGCATCGGCATGCATGATCCGGCACATGCGGTCGCGTGTCACCTTGGCAATGATCGAGGCGGCAGCGATCGAGGCGCTGAGGCCGTCGCCGCCGATGATGGGCGTGCCGGGCACGGGCAGGCGCGGCGGCAGCCGGTTGCCATCGACCAGCACATGGTCGGGCCGGACGGAAAGGCTGAGCACCGCATGGCGCATGGCCCAGAGCGTTGCGCCCAGAATATTGAGCGAGGCGATGATCGAGGGCGGCGCCGCCACCACGGAGACGGTTGCCCGCGCCATGATTTCGGGAAAAAGCTCTTCCCGCTGCTCGGCCGTGAGTTTTTTGGAATCGTCGAGCCCCGCCGGCACGTCGCACTGCCTGAGCACCACCGCCGCAACGACCACGGGACCCGCCAGTGGCCCGCGCCCGGCTTCATCGACGCCGGCAATAATCCGCGCTCCAGCCGCCATGGCCGCCTGCTCGTGAAAGAGGTCGGGCCCGGCTGAAACGATTTCGACGATGGGCGAATCACGGCGCGGCATCGCCATAGCATGCTCAATTCGGCTGGCCGGTCGAGCCCGAACCGCAATCGGCCCGGCTATCCACAGCCGGGCCGCCGGCGTCTGGGGCCGGGGCGGCAAGCGTCACGGCTGAATCTGCAAGGCGACTATAGTCTCTGGGCCGGTGCAGGTCTTGAGCATTCGATGGGGCGACTTGGCGCTTGATCCACAAAGGCTGAAGCAGCCGCACAGGCCCCTCACCCCGACCCTCTCTCCGAGGGAGAGGTCGACGCCAAGCGTCGAGTGAGGAAGGGGGCGATGATTTATTGGGAGGGGACAATTTGCCGGCGGGCGCTCCCCTCACCCGATCGATTGCAACGACGCTTTAAGCGCCATCATGCGATAAAACGGGCATGGGCACGAAAATTACCGCTTTGCTGGTCTTTCTTCTCGGCTTCTGGTCACTGGCGGCGTTGGCGCCGCAGCCGGCGGGAAATGCTCAGGTGGTGACCCGCCTGGCCCTGACGGTCTCGATTCTCGACAGGGGCAGCCTCGATATCACCCCCTATGCTGGTTGGACCGTCGACAAGGCCACGTTCGATGGCCGCGTATTTGCCGACAAAACGCCCGGGCACCCGCTGTTGGCGCTGCCGGCTGTCGGCCTCGCACGGCTTTTCCACCAGCTGACGGGCGCCAGCACCGACAGCCGCAACCGATCTGTGTTCGAGGCGTATGAGGGCTGGGCGACGATCGGCACAAATGTGCTGATCTCGGCCGTGGCAATCGCGCTGGTGTTCCTCGTCGCCCTGGAGTTGGGCGCCAGCCGAAGCGGGGCGCTGTTCGCCGCGTTTTGCCTCGGTTGGGCCACGCCATTCATGGGCTGGTCGACCGCCTTTTTTGCACACACGGTGACCGGTAGTTTTTTGCTTTTCGCGTTCGCGGCGATTCTCCGGCTGTTTCCCGGGGAGGACGGAAGCACGGTTCGGTGGAGGGCATGGGCAACGCTGCTGCTGGGCCTGCTGCTTGGCTATACTCTCGTGGTCGATTTGACGGCGGCGCCTGCCGTCGCAATTCTCGGCGTCTTTGCCCTGCTACGGGCGCGCAAGGGCGGGTTGGAGCTGAAGGCGCTACCGACGCTGGCGCTGGGAGGTATCGCGGGCCTGTCGCCGCTCTTCATCTACAACGCCCTGGCTTTCGGTTCTCCGCTGCACCTGGGCTACGAGAACACCAATTTTGAAGGCATGGAGCAGGGGATTTTCGGCGTCACCTGGCCCAATCCACTGGTGCTGCTGCAATTGCTGTTCGGCACCTATCGCGGCCTGCTGCCGCTTTCGCCGATTTTGCTTTTCGTGCCTGCCGGCCTCCTCGTCATGGCCAAGACGAGAGGAAGACTGACCGGCCCGGCCGTGGTCATCGCGCTGATCGTCATCGTCCAGTTCTGGATCAACGCCTCATATTATTACTGGAACGGCGGCTGGTCGACGGGCCCCCGCCATCTCGTTGCCATGTTGCCGCTCGCCGTTCTGCCGCTTGCCTTCCTCACCCCCGCGCGAACCGCCGACAGGTTCGTCCTGAGGGTTCTTCTTATTGTGAGCCTCGCGCTTTCCCTCGCCTGTGCGCTTTCTGGCATGTTCGTCCCCGAAACGATCCTCGAGCCCTTCACCGGCTGGATTTTTCCCAACCTCGTTACGCCAACGAATGTGATGAAGGCCCTGCTGGTCATGCCAATTTGGGTGGTGTTCGCCATTATCATCGGCCGCGCGAACCGAGCAGGCCAGGCCGGGTTCTCGGTGGCAAGCACGGCGGCGGAATAGGCGGTCTTGCTGGCGGGGGCACCGCATCACGGCGTCATTGGGCGGATGCGGATGTTTTAGCCAAATCATGGGCCCCGTCTCCCTCGGCACAAGTTCGTTGCAGGCTTTGCTGGCGATTTGCCTACCAGCCGTGCCCCAGCGTCCCCTCGCCCCTGAGGGGCGAGGGGGACCCAGCGGCGCGCAACAGTTCTTGCCGCTGACTCACCGTCGGTATGACGCCGAGGAGGGGCTCGGCCTGATACGGCCGCTCGCGCAACCGGATAGCCGCTAGAACAGGCTCATCTGCGCATCGTTTGCCCGGGGCGCGATGAACAGGTCGGTGCGGAGCGGAGCCAGCTTGTTGGCGAGGCCGTAGCGTTCCCTGGCCTTTTGGAAGCGCTGCTGCAGCAGCACCGCATAGGCGCCCTCGCCCTGGAAACGGGTGTAGAAATTGGGGTCGTTGTCCTTGCCGCCGCGGGTGTCGCGGATGAGGCCCATGACATGCCGGACCCGGTCGGGGAAATAGCGCAGCAGCCATTCGCGAAAAATGTCACGCACCTCGTGGGGCAGGCGCACCGGCACCATGCCGGCCGTCTTGGCGCCCTGCGCGGCGGCCGCATCGAGAATGCGCTCGAGCTCCATGTCGTTGATCGCCGGGATCATCGGCGCCGCCATCACCAGTGTCGGCACGCCCGCTTCCGACAGCAGCCTGAGCGCCTCCAGCCGCTTTTCAGGTGTCGAGGCGCGCGGCTCCATCTTCCGCGCCAGCATCCGGTCGAGGCTGGTGATCGATAGCGCCACCGAAACCAGCCCCAGTTCGGCGAGCGGGGCGAGGAGATCGAGATCGCGCACCACCAGCGCGTTTTTGGTGGTGATCGTCACCGGGTGCTTCGTCTCCAGCAGGACCTCGAGGATGCCGCGCGTCAGCCTGTGCTTGCGCTCCGCCGGCTGGTAGGGGTCGGTATTGGTGCCCATGGCGATCGGCCGGACCCGGTAGCGGGGATTGGCGAGCTCGGCCCTGAGCTCTTCCACCGCGTTCACCTTCACATAGATGTCGCGCTCGAACTCGATCCCCGCCGAGTGCCCGAGATAGGAGTGCGTCGGCCGGGCGAAGCAATAGGGGCACCCGTGCTCGCAGCCGCGATAGGCGTTGATCGAGCGATCGAACCCGATATCGGGGCTATCGTTGCGGGTAATGATGGTCTTTGCCCGTTCGATATGCTCGACCGTCTCGAAGGGGCGCAACTCCTCTTCGATATCCCAACCATCGTCGAACCGCTCCCGGCTCTCCTTTTCAAAGCGACCCGCCGGGTTGGTCTGCGCCCCACGGCCCCGATTGCGCCTGGGGTCGACCAGTTCGCGCCCGACGAGATCCGCATCGCGCGTCCCCACCAGCTTTTCCAGCGCCTCGAACGAGGGTGCAACATGCAGCGCCATAGCCGCCTCCGGTCTGATCGGGCGACTCGCCCATCCTAACGACCAGTTAACCGTAGCAGTCCAACGCGAACAAAACAAGAACGAATGCGCGGGGATAGAATTTTGGAGAGTTATGCCTTTGACAAACCAACGGAACTCACGGCAGCCTATGCCTGTTTTTTAAGCATGGGAGGGCCGATTGGCCATTTACGTTGTCGGTTACGATTTGCACCCGACGAAGGGTGAGACATACGACGAACTAATCGATCTCTTAGGCAAGATCGGCGAGGCCTCATGGCACTGCATCGATAGCACCTGGCTGATCAAAACTACCAAGTCTGCCACGGCCATCAGGGATGAGATCAAGCCCCACTTGCGCGCTGACGATCAGCTAATTGTGCTTCGATACGACGCCTCAGGCAGCGGTCGCGGGGCGTGGACCGGCTTCAGCGGCGATTGTCAAACTTGGCTCCGAGACAATCTCTGAAACTCCCATTTTGGCGCCCCAATGCGCGTCACGTACTTTGATCTGCACGCCAAGCGCCTTGGAGAGCCAAAAGATCAGTCGAATTTTCATTTTTTGCTCCATAAAAAAGCCCGGCTCAGCGGCCGGGCTTGTTATCTTTGGGTTTGTCACCCTTGGGCGGCGGCGCTTTCGCGATCCGTTTCAGCCGCTCGTCAAAGTGCTCTTCGGAGTCGTCCGTTTGCAGATCGCGGGCGGCTTCCTTGAACTTGTAGAGTTGAGACGGTTCAATCGAAGACGTTTTTGGACTTGAGCTCGCCCTCGACGTCGTTTTGGTCTTCGGCATCGGCCAAAATCTCCTTGTCGAGTTCAAGTTTCTTGATAAGCCGCTCGATTTCCTTTTCGCCCACGCGGCCGCTAACGATCAAGCGAAAGCTAGCGCCTTTGGACAGTATGCCGGTGGTCAATTCGCGCTCACCTGCCATGAGAGTTATTCCCTTATTCGAATCAAGAGGCGCGGCGGGCGGCTTTGCCTGTCCACCGAGACTCCCGAATGCAGTTCCAAC
This sequence comes from Devosiaceae bacterium, assembly GCA_035493835.1. GTDB lineage: Bacteria > Pseudomonadota > Alphaproteobacteria > Rhizobiales > Devosiaceae > DASZTU01. The sequence continues at coordinate 16,927 of DATJHO010000118.1, read as the reverse complement.
AAATTTAGAGAATGCTTCATCGCGAGCATTTTCGGCTTCCGCAACCTTATCAGCGTCAGCGGGGGTTGTGAATCGGATAGTGTCGTCGAACACTCGCAAAAAGCGGGGCGCAGACTCATCCGTGAAGCCGTGCTCGAACTTTAAATCGCTGATCGCATGGCTATCGTCTGGACGCCCATCCCGCCAGATTTTTGCAAACTCAGCCACGAGCTTCGGCTTAAGCGCCGCTTCTGACATGTGCTTCTCACGCATCCCAGGTCGGTCGTCAGCCAAGATGCGCCAACCAAGGTCACTAACTTTAAGCTTTCGAGCCTCCCCGCTCCCTGAGTCCTCGATAAGACCGAAGGCCAAGAGAGCCGCCGCCGTTTGGAACGCGCCGCTGCTCTTCGCGCCGTAATTCCAATCGGCTGCCGCGTCGGAAAGCCGAACCTCGAAGCGCTTAGCCTTGGCGTAAAGTTCGCGAGTTCGCTCGACCGCCTTTTCCAATCCAATGAATGGGAAGGACGGGCCTCGTTGCTTCGTGACGCTAACCCCCGCCTGAATTTCGTCGTCCGCCATGTCCGCCTCCTTAGAGATAGGAAATCAGATAGCCTGTCTTTGGCCTGTTGACAAGGTTTGGAGACAGGGCTAGCTCTTGATCGTCCAACGACTCACGAGGAACGGTTGCGATGAAGAGGAGAAGGGCCGCCCTACCCGAGGCATGGCTCACGGCGTCGGGACGGGATAAATGAGAAAGGCTCCCTAACCCGGCCAGGTTAAGGAGCCCCAATGGTGAGCCACAGAGCGACCTATGGACGGCGGTGAACCTATCACCGCCGTCCTTGTTTGTGAATCCCTTAGATGAGGTTCGTTTCGCCGTCAGGCCTGCGATAAGTCAGGCGCTTGCCCTTGACCCCTTCTAAGGCGCGGGTGGCCCGCTTCTGGTCTTCGACGCCAAGCGCCGTCCGGTTGTTGTACCGGAAATCGAACTCCGCCAGATAGCGGTGCAGGTGTTGCTGGCTGACATGGTGGAACGTGCCGGTAATGCCGCGTTTGAGGATGCTGAACACGCCCTCGACGGTGTTGGTGTAGGCGTCGCCGCGCACATATTCGTCGGCGCTATGGTCGTCCAGTTCCACGGCCATGCCGTTGCCGCCCAGCGCGCCCTGATCTTCAAGCGGCAGGCGCATGGCCTCGCGAATGCGGTGCTCTAGGAACCAAGCCGTCTTGTAGGTGCATTCCAGTACGCGATGCAGCTGGTGGGCGCTGATGCCCTTCTTGCTGGAGCACATCAGGTGGATGGCCTGAAGCCAGATATGCAGCGGCAAGTGGCTTTCCTCAAAGATCGTGCCGATGCGAACCGTGAACTGCGCGCGGCAGTCGCGGCACTTGTAGAGACCATGGCGCTCAACGCCTTCCGGGTTCTTCTTGCTGGCCTTGGAGCGCACGCCCGTCAGCTTGTAGGGCTTCGCGACGGAACCACAGTGCGGGCAAACCGGGCCTTCCGGCCACAGCATCGCCTCGACGTGCTCGAAAGCGGCGGCTTCATCGTGAAAGTAGGGCTTGCTGAGAACGGACATGGCTTGAGATTGTTATCTCACATGGAGTTGGGTTTGTCAAAGACATAAGTCCCGAATTTTGGGGTTCCGCCGGAGGTTGAAATGCTCTTGAGCGTTCATCCGGGCCCCGCTGGGGGCGCAGCTCATTTGGCGATAGCTTTGCCCCTTCCCGGGCGTCATTCCGGCGAACGCCGGAATCCATTTTTCGCTGCCCCGTGCGGAATGTTGGCCGGAGATGGATCCCGACGTTCGTCGGGATGACGCTGGTGAGGGGGAAGCGCTCGCGGGAATGACGCCCGGCCAAAAGGCGTCAAAGCACCTGCTGCACGGACTCTTCGTCGGAGCGCGGGTCGAGCACCACGGTCTCCGGCGTTTGCGCCTTTTCGGAAAAGATCGGCCAGAAGCGGCTGCGCTTGGCGAGGCGATTCGGGCGGGCGAGCATGCGCAGAATGGTGGAGGTCGCCAGTGCGCCGTGGAAGGCGGCGGTGACGATGAACATCGCAACCGGCCGCATGCTGTTCATCAGGATCGGGGCGATGGCCGGGCCGATGGCGAGGCCGACGCCCATGATCAGCAGCATGCCGCCCGAAATCTTGGCGAAATCGCCTTCCTGGGCCGAGTCGTTGGCGTGCGCCACCGCAATGCCGTAGAGCGGGTAGGCGCAGAGCCCGTAAATGCCGAACAGCACATAGAGCAACGGGCCGTTGCGGGGATCGAGCAGGACCAGCAGCGCGCCCATCACCGCCGCCACCAGCGAGAGCGCGATGATCACCTTGCGCCGGTCCATCTTGTCGGAGAGCCGCCCGACTGGAATCTGGAACACGGCGCCGGCGATCACCGGCAGGGCCATCAAGTAGGAGATGCTCGCCGCATCGAGTTTCTGGCTATAGCCATAGACCGGGGCCAGCGTGCCGAATGTGCCGTTGGCCATGCCGATCGAAAAGGCCGCGATCGCGGCGACCGGCGAGGTCGTGTACAGCAGTTTCAGGTCGAGCCGCGCCGATTGCAGGGGCCTGGGCTGCGGCTTGGTGGTGAGGGCGGTGGGCAGCAGCGCGCAGATGAAGCTGATGGCGCCCACCACGAACGGGATATCGCCGATGGTGCCGGTTACCGCCATGGCGAGCTGGCCGATGGTCGAGGCCGTCATGTTGATCGCCGAATAGAGCGAAAAGATCGTGCCGCGGCTTCGGTTGTCGGTCACCTCGTTGAGCCAGCTCTCGACGATCATCGCCGCCCCGGCGAAGCAATAGCCGGAGAGCGCGCGCAGGATGATCCAGGCGATGTCGTTCACCAGCAGCAGGTTGCAAAGGATGGTGATCGTGCCGATCGCGGCCATCACCGAATAGGCGCGGATGTGGCCGACGCGTTTCACCAGCATCGGCACGGTGATCGAGCCGGCGACATAGCCCACCGACCAGCCGGTGCCGATCAGCCCAAGTGCCGTGAGCGAAAAATGCTCCTCGGCGCCCCGCACCGACAGCACGAGGCCCTGCAACCCGCCACCGAACATCAGCAGAGCCGAGCCGATCAACAGGGAATAGATCTTGATCACATGGGACATGAAGCTTTGTAGGCGGCTGGATTGTTTTTGAAAAGGCGAGGCGACCCGAAGTCACTGCCGAAATGGCTGAAGAGTCTGACTAAATTCGGGCCGGCGGCAAACTGATCAACAAAATTCCACAGCGCTGTGTGGATTTTTGCTTGCTCGCCAACTGAGCTGGCGCGTCATCATGGGTGGCGGGATCAAGTCCGGCCATGACGACTGCTTGTGGGATGGAGGTGCCCCGCCGCCCGCGCAGCGGTCGCGGCACGTCCTTTCACCAAGTCATCCCCGGGGCCTGACCCGGGGAGGGAGGAGCAGAAGCGGCCCCCAGCGGCGAACTATCGGCGAATATAGTCGTCGTCGGCGGTGATCGAGCGAATCGGCTTTGCCGGAATGCCGGCGGCAACCACGCGGGCCGGAATCGACTTGGTCACGACCGAGCGCGCCCCGATGACGCTGTGGTCGCCGATCTCGACCCCGGGCATCAGCAGGGCCTCGCGCCCGATCCACACATTGTTGCCGATCTTGATCGGGGCGGTGATGACCTCGCTGCCCTGCTCGATCTCGTGGTAATTGGTGTCGAACATGGCGACGCCGTCGCCGATCAGGCAATGCCGGCCGATCGAGATGGATTTGCTGGCGGTGATCACCACGCCGTCGTTGAGGAAGGTGCGGTCGCCGATCGAGATGGTCGAATTCGGGTTGGCCTTGAGCCGGACCCCCTTGAGGATGCCGCGGAATTTTACGCGCGAGCCGAGGTTTATGGACCCCTCATTGGTGATCCGCGGCCGTTTGCCGATGAATACCACCCGGTCCTTCACCGCCACCCCGCGCGAGCGCACCCGCATGGTGTTGAAGCGATCGACCAGTCGCGGCCAAAGATTGTCGAGGCGCATGCAGTCTCCTTGCGGTTGTTCCCATGGGGGTTCTGATGCCGGCGGAGCCTTCCTGGTTTACCTGGAGCGCTTCCAGGAAAAGTGGCTACCACTTTTCCGGTTCGGACACGCGACGGAACAAGGACTAAAACCCGGCCGAAACCTCTTTTGTAATCATGGCCTTGAGCGCCAGCATGTCGCGCCAGGCCTGCGCCTTGGCGGCCGGCTGGCGCAGCAGATAGGCCGGGTGCAGGGTCGCGATCGCCTGCATGGTGTGGCTGTTGACCGTCAGTTGCCGCCACTGCCCGCGCGTGCGGGTGATGCCGGCCTTGGTATCAAACAGAGATTGCGTCGGCACATTTCCGAGCGTCACCAAAATTTTTGGCGCGACCAGCTCGATCTGCCGGTGGAGGAAGGGCGTGCAGAGCGCCATTTCTTCCGGCGTCGGCTCGCGATTGCCCGGCGGCCGCCACGGCACCATGTTGGCGATGAACACTTTTGTGCGGTCGAGCCCGATCGAGGCGAGCATGCGGTCGAGCAATTGCCCGGCTCGGCCAACGAACGGCTTGCCGATGCGGTCCTCGTCGGCGCCCGGACCTTCCCCCACCAGCATGATTTCGGCCTCGGGGTTGCCATCGGCAAAAACCAGCTGCGTCGCCCGCTTCTTGAGCACGCAGCCGTCATAGGCTTCCATGATGGCGCGCAGTTCGTCGAGCGTCTTGGCCTCGGCGGCAAGGGCCCGTGTTTCGCTCGGATCGGCGTTAACGATGATCGCCGGCGCCTCAGCCACCGGGGCAGGGGGTGTCGCGCGGTTGAGGATAGCCGCGGCCGCCCCGCTCGTTCCGCCTTCTGCTGTGGCAACACGCCGGGGCACGATCTGCGAGGTCGCAAAACGGTCAACCGGCAACTCGCCAACGGCGACATCGACGCCAACGGCGCGATACCACTCGAGCGCCGCAAGGGCCTCGGCGTCATTTAGCGGTCGATTTGCGGTCATGGTGTCTGTTATGTCACGGGCCGCCGTCGAGACCAACTCATAAGAACCCAATGGCTGCTGCCGAAGATCGCGAAACGCTCGCAACGGATGTCGTCATTATTGGGGCAGGGCCGGCGGGCCTCGCCGCCGCCATCCGGCTGAAGCAGCGCGATTCCGGCATCGCCGTGACCGTGGTGGAGAAGGCGGCCGAAGTCGGCGGCCACATTCTTTCGGGCGCGGTGATGAACCCTGCCGGGCTTGATGCGCTGCTGCCGGGCTGGCGCGAAAAGGGCGCGCCGGTCGGGCCGGCGGTCACCGCTGACCGCTTCCATTTTCTTACCGAAAAGGGCGATTTCGTTTTTCCCGAAGGCCTGATCCCGCCGCAGATGAAGACGGCGGACGCGGTGATCGTCAGCCTCGGCGAGCTGTGCAAATGGCTGGCCGGGCAGGCGGAGGCGCTCGGAGTGGAAATCTATCCCTCGACGGCGGCGATCGACGTTTTGACCGACGAGGCGGGCGCCGTCACCGGCATCATCACCGGCGATCTCGGGCGCGACCGCAATGGGGGCGAAAAACCCGGCTTTGCGCGCGGCATCGCGCTTGCGGCCAAATATACGTTGATTGCGGAGGGCGCGCGCGGGTCGGTGGCCAAGCGCGTCATCGAGGGGTTTGGCCTTGCGAGTGGAAAAAGTCCGCAGAAATATGGGCTGGGCCTCAAGGAAATCTGGGAGATTCCAGAGGATCGGCACCAGCCAGGACGGGTGGACCACTATCTCGGCTTTCCGCTGGATGGGGCAACTAGCGGCGGCGGATTCTGCTATCACGCCGGCAATCGGCGAATTTTTCTCGGGCTGGTCGTCCACCTCGACTACGAAAATCCCACGCTTTCGCCCTTCGACGAGTTCCAGCGTTTCAAGCAGCACCCTGCCATTGCGCCCTTGCTCGAAGGCGCTCGCCGCATGAGTTACGGGGCACGCGCGTTGACCTCGGGCGGCTGGCAATCGATCCCGGATCTCGCCTTTCCGGGCGGCGCGCTGATCGGGTGCGCGGCGGGCTTCATGAACGTACCGGCCCTCAAGGGTATCCACAATGCCATCCGCTCGGGGATGGGCGCGGCCGATGCCGTGGCCGACGCCATGGCGGCAGGCAAGGCGCATGACCGGCTCCCGGCCTTGCAGCAGAACGTCCTTGCCACGGGGATCGAGGCCGAACTTTTGCCCGTGCGCAACGCAAAACCACTGTGGTCGCGCTTCGGGCTTTTCGGTGTTGGCCTTGCTGGAATCGACATGTGGTGCAACGCGCTGCTGGGTTTTTCGCCCTTCGGCACCCTCCAACACCTAAAGGCGGATTTTGCGGCGCTGCGCCCGATCGCGGAAACGGCGCGGAAAACCTATGCGCGCCCCGACGGCAAGCTCGCCTTCGATCGCGCCGCCTCGGTGTTCCTGGCCAATATCGCCCATGACGAGGATCAGCCGGTCCACCTGCGGCTGACGGACCCAAGCGTTCCGGTGGCGGAGAACTTGCCGAAATTTGGCGAGCCGGCGCCACTCTATTGCCCCGCGGGCGTCTATGAGATGGCGAGCGAGGCCGGCGCGCCGGTCTTCCGCATCCACGCGGCAAACTGCGTTCACTGCAAGACCTGCGATATCAAGGACCCGGCGCAGAACATCACCTGGGTCCCGCCGGAAGGCGGCAGCGGCCCGAACTATTCGGGGATGTGAGAGGGCGGCGCTTTCTGGCTGCTTCCTGTCCTCGCGCGGAGTTCGCGACACGAAACCCCACCCCTGCGCCCCTCCCCGCAAGGGGGAGGGAGACGATGGGCCGCCGCAATTTCGCATGCCCTTGTGGCGGGCGGAGGGAAGCAACCCCTCATCCCTCGCAATCGTGACCATCGCGCCCTTGCGGAGGGGCCGCAAAATCGACAATCTTGGCTACCACTGAATGCCGTTTCATTCTGGAGATTCTGCGCCTGTGACCCAAGTGTTGCGCGTCCTCATCCGCCCGCTCGTAGCATCCGCCCTGGCGCTGACGCTCTGTGCGCCGGCCCTGGCATCGACCTCCGTGTCGTTGGAGATGCCAAGCGGGTATGGGTCGTACCTGGCCGGGCAGCAGGCCCTGCGCGATCTTTCGACCGGTGACGCCGAGCGCTACCTGCATGACGCAACCACCGTCGAATGGACCAATCCGCTGGTGGTGCAGCAGGCGTTTCTCGCCTACCTCGCCAATGGCGACATGGACCGGGCGCTGGCCATGGCCAACCATTTGCTCGAGCTGAGGCCCAATAACGGCTTCGCCAAGCTGGTGATCGCCGCCTCCGAGCTCAGGGACCGGCGTTATCGCGCGGTCGAAAGGCAGCTGAACGGCGTTTCCACAGCCGACATCGCCGGGATCACCGGCGCGGTGTTGCGCGCCTGGGCCTTTGTCGGCGACGGCCGGCCGGACGATGCCTTCGCCGATCTCGACAAGGTCGGTAAGGGCGGCCTTTCGGACTTCCTGTTGTTCCATCGCGCGCTGATGGCCGATGTTGCCGGTGATAGCGCCGAAGCGATCGACCTTGCCGGCAAGGCCTATCGGGCCAACCCCACGGCGCCGCGCGCGGTCGAGGCCTATGCGCGCATGCTCGGCAATGCAGGCCGCTTCGACGAGGCGCTGGGCGTGATCGACAAGTTCGATGCCATCGGCCTCGGCGACGCAGTCGTCGACCAGGTGCGCAAGGATTTGGCCGCCCACCAGCGTCCCGGCCTTTATGCCGCCAATGCGCAGAGCGGGGCAGCCGAGCTCTTCCATGGCATTGCGGTGGCGCTGGCGCGCGACGGCAATCCGGACCTCGCCATCAGCCTGTTGCAGGTCGGTTTCTACCTCGATCCCCACGACCAGGTCATTCCGCTGCTGATCGGCCAATTGCTCGATGCCAGCGACCAGCACGCCGCGGCAAACGCCTATTACACAAATATTCCGACGTCTTCCCCGCTGCGGCTGACCGCGATGATCCGCGTGGCGCAAAACTACAACGCCATGGACAACCGCCCGGAGGCGATCCGGCAGTTGACCAATATCGTCAACACCAACCCCACCGATCTCGATGCGCTGACGGTGCTGGGCGACCTGATGCGGGCCGACAAGCAGTACGATCAGGCGGCGAAATATTATTCCCAGGCGGTCAATGTCGACAAGGGCGAGAGCACTGCCGACTGGGTGCTCTACTATGAGCGCGGCATCGCCTATGAGCGCGGCAACCAGTGGGACAACGCGCAGGCCGATTTCCTCAAGGCGCTGCAGCTCAGCCCCGAGCAGCCGCAGGTGCTGAACTATCTGGGCTATACCTGGGTCGACAAGGGCCAGAACCTCGACAAGGCCCTGGACATGATCCAGCGCGCCGTCAAGGCGACCCCGACCGATGGTTTCATCGTCGATAGCCTCGGCTGGGCCTTCTACAAGCTCGGCCGCGACGACGACGCGGTCCATACGCTGGAGCAGGCGGTGCAGCTCAAGCCGAACGATCCGCAGATCAACGATCACCTCGGCGACGCCTATTGGAAGGTCGGGCGCAAGCTCGAGGCGCATTTCCAGTGGAACGTCGCGGCCTCGCTCAATCCCGACCCTACGCTCAAGGCCGAGATCACCAAGAAGCAGGCGGGCGGCCTCGAGCCGGCAACGGCTTCCGCCGGGCCGGCCCCCCAGACAGCGATCCAGTAGCCGTTGTTCTTCGAGGCGGCGCCGGCCAAGATCAACCTCGCGCTGCACGTGGTCGGGCGACGGCCCGACCGGTACCATTTGCTTGAGAGCCTGGTGGTGTTCGCCGACCTCGCCGACGAGCTTGAGGCGGAGGAAGCGGCGGCGGACCGGCTCAGCGTCACCGGGCCGTTCGCAGGCGGGCTCGGCTCGGGCGAAACCAACCTCGTCTCCCGGGCGATCGCAGCCTTTCGCGAACGCTGGCCGGATCGGGTGCGCCGGGGGCTCGCGATCACCTTGCGGAAAAACCTGCCGGTCGCGGCGGGTCTTGGCGGGGGCTCAGCCGATGCCGCCGCCGCGCTCCGCCTGATGGCCGATCTTTCCTCAAAGCCCGTCCCGACCGAAGAACTGATGGCGCTGGCGGCAACGCTCGGCGCAGACGTGCCGATGTGCCTCATTTCGCGGCCGAGCCTTGTTGGCGGCATCGGCGAAACGGTGACACCGTTGGCGGCCTTCCCCGATTGCCATGTCGTATTGGTCAACCCGCTGCAGCCGGTTGCGACCGCCGATGTGTTCCGCAAACTCGAAAGCCGCGAAAATCCGCCGCTGCCGGAATTGCCCGATCCGCTGACGCGGCCGGCCCAGCTCGGCATCTGGCTGGCCGAGACCCGCAACGACCTCGAACCCGCGGCGATCGCGCTCGTGCCCGCAATCGGCACCCTGATTGAAACGATGGCCGGGTTTTCGGGCTGCATGCTGGCGCGCATGTCGGGCTCCGGTGCGACCGTCTTCGGCCTTTTCGGCTCCGGCGCCCTCGCCCACCAAGCCGCCCACGACCTCCGCTCCGCCCACCCGACCTATTGGGTGGCGGCAGCGCCGGTGTTGGGGGCGGGGTAGGGGGCGAGGCGGGCAATCCCGCTGCAGGACCTAATAAACACGCGGGGCGCTGGCATCCTGCAACTGCCGCCACATCGTCATCCCCGGGGCTTGACCCGGGGACCATGCAGCCGTTCCCATAACGGGGGCGAAAGTCGCGCGTCATCATGGGTGGCCGGGTCAAGCCCGGCCATGACGAGGAAGGAGCCGGGATGCTTAAACCCGACGGGATCAGCCCGTCAGTGCACCCGCGAGACGTAAAACTCGGCGATGTCGGAGAGCAGCGTCCGCATGACGGACGGCGGCAGGGTTCCGAGCGCGGCGCGGGCGCGGGCGACGTGGTCGCGGGCCCGCTCGATGGTGCGGTCGAGCGTGCCGTGGCGGTCGAAGATCGCAACGATCTGGGCCACCATGGTGTCGGTGGCGTCCGGCTTGCCGAGGGTTGCGGCGATGATCTCGCGCTCGGCGGGGTTGGCGTCGGCCAGCGCCAGGATCACGGGCAATGTCATCTTGCCCTCGCGCAGGTCGTCGCCGGTGTTCTTGCCAAGCGTACCGGTTTCGCCGCGATAGTCGAGCACGTCGTCGACCAGCTGGAAAGCGAGACCCAGTTCGAGCCCATAGTCGCGCAGCGCCTGGCGGCCGGCCGCATCGGCGCCGCCGGCGAGCGCGCCGACTTCGGCGGCGGCTTCAAAGAGGGTTGCGGTCTTGGCGCGGATGACCTGCTGGTATTCGTTCGCCGTGGTCTCGAGGTCGCGTGCCTTGGCGAGCTGGAACACCTCGCCCTCGGCGATGACGGTTGCGGCGCGCGCGAGCGTTCCGAGCGCATCGAGATCGCCGGCCTCGACCATCATCAGGAAAGCCTGGCCGAGCAGGAAATCGCCGACGAGGACGCTCGCCGGATTGCCCCAGATCATGCGGGCCGCGGGGCGGCCGCGGCGCATGTCGCTGTCATCGACGACGTCGTCGTGGAGAAGCGTGGCGTTGTGCATGAATTCGACGGCGGCGGCGTAGTTGATTTCGGCGCCGGTCTGCCGGCCGAAAAGCTGGGCGGCGGCGATCGTCAGCATGGGCCGCAACCGCTTGCCGCCTGCCTCGATCAGGTAGCGGGCGAGTTCGGGCACCAGCTCGACGTGCGAGTGCGCGCGGGTGAGGATCATGGCGTTGACCCGCTCCATATCCGCCTGGGTAACCACCAATAGCCGCTCCAGCGCTCCTGCGCCGGCCGCTTCCGCCACAATTCTGGATTCCGACAACGCCATTCGGTTCCTTTTTTGCCGCTTCCGGCAAATCCGGTTGAGCCGTTCGCCCCGCGCCCGGTATGGTGAGGCAAACCGGGCCGGCGAATGCGATGTCCCTAGACCACCCCGCAAATATTGTAAAACACCAAACGACGACATGCGACGCCTTTTTGGGCGGGCAGCTCCAGATTACGCAACCGCGTCGGGGGTTTCGGGCGGGGCTGGACTCGGTGCTGCTGGGCGCGGCCGTTGCAGTGGGGCAGGGCACGCTGCTCGACCTTGGCGCCGGCGTCGGCACCGCTGCGCTGGTGGCTCTGGTACATCGGCCTGGGCTTGGTTCGGTGCTGGTCGAGGCCGATGCCGAAATGCTGGGGCTGGCGGTCGGAAATATCGCCCAGAACGGGTTTGCCGAGCGTGCGACGACCATCCAGCTCGACGTTACCGCCCCCGGTGCGGCGCGCGTGGCGGCCGGCCTCAAGTCGGATCACTATGCGGGGGTGATCGCCAATCCGCCTTTCTTCGTGGCGGGGCAGGGAACGCTTGCCAAGGGCGATGCCCGGGCGGCGGCACGGCATATGGACGCGGGAACGCTCGACCTCTGGGTCAAGACGGCGGCTGCCGCGGCGGCGCCGGAGGGCGAGGTAATATTCATTTTGCCGGCCGAGAGCCTGCCGCCGCTGCTGGCGGCGTTCGACGCCCGGTTCGGGGCGCTCACGCTGTTGCCGCTTTCACCGCGCCAGAATGCGCCGGCCAGCCGCGTACTGATCCGTGGACTCAAGGGCTCGCGCGCGCCGATGACGCTTTTGGCAACTCGCGCGTTACATGAATCGGACGGCAGGGCGTTTACGGCCGATATCGAAGCGGTGCTGAGGGGAGAGGCCCCGCTTCTCTGGTAAAATCCCGAGGAGCAGCTTACATGACGCCCGCAACTTCAATCGAGCAAAGCATGGCAAATCCTCCCGCCACCGGTTTTCGCGCCTGGCTTCGCCGCCGCCTTGGCCGTGGTGGACCCGTGGTCCCCGTGGTGCGGCTGCAAGGCATCATCGCCGCCGACACGCGGCCGGGCCGCATCAACATCACCAGTGTGGCGCCGCTTCTTAACAAGGCGTTCTCCATCAAGGGGGCGCCCGTGGTGGTAGTGGTGGTCAATTCGCCCGGCGGCTCGCCTGTGCAGTCGCGGCTCATTTCCAAGCGTATCCGCGACCTGGCCGACGAGAAGGGCAAGAAAGTGCTCGTCTTCGTCGAGGACGCGGCGGCGTCCGGCGGCTATTTCATCGCCGTCGCCGGGGATGAAATCATTGCCGATCCCTCCTCGATCGTCGGCTCGATCGGGGTGATCTATGCCGGCTTCGGTTTCCAGGAGGCGCTGCAAAAGCTCGGGGTCGAGCGGCGCGTCTATACGGCCGGCAAGAACAAATCGACGCTCGATCCGTTCCTTCCCGCCAAGGCGGAGGACGTGGAACGGGTCAAGAGCCAGGAGGTCGACATTCACGACGTCTTCATCGGCCATGTGAAGGCGCGCCGGGGCGACAAGCTCAAGGCCGATGACGACACGCTTTTCACCGGCGAATGGTGGACGGGCGTCCGCGGCCTCGAACTGGGGCTGGTGGATGCGCTGGGCGATCTTCACCAGGTGCTTCATGAGCGCTTCGGCAGCGAGGTCCGGGTGCGACTGATCGTTGAAAAGCGCCCGCTGTTCAGCCTGCCGCGCTTTGGCTTCTCGGCACTGGGCGGGGCGGGCCTCACCACGGACGTGCTCGCGGCGATCGAGGATCGCGCACTCTGGTCACGGCTGGGGCTCTGACATGACCGCAATCCTGCTTCGCGTCATCATCTATGTCCTGATCATCGGCTTCGTCTGGTTCAGCGCCCGCCGGATCTGGCGCGATTTCAAAGCGCAAGTCGGCGGTTCCGCCCGGCCGGCGCCGCCGCGCGACATCCGGCAACCGCCGCCACAGCCACAGCAGGCTGCGGACGTGATCGACCTCAAGCGCGGCGCCGACGGGGTTTACCGCTCGCCGGGGGACAGGGACGGGCGTTAGGTTTTCTCCCGTCCTTCGTTTCCGGCCTTTTGAGCACGGCCTTTCCCCACCCCGACGTCATTCCGGCGTACGCCGGAATCCATCTTTTTGTCCCCACGGCGGGGGACGTTGGCCGGAGATGGATCCCGACGTTCGTCGGGATGATGCTGGGGGTGTTGGGCGGTTGTCACAAACTCGGGGTTGAGCGCTGCACGCAAAACTTCTGCCCACACCAATCCCGTTGACCCCAAATCGCCTCGCCTTTACGTTCCGCCCCGATCCACGGAACCCATCATGACCGACGCGCCAAAATCCAATATGGACCCGAAGAACTCGTTCCAGGGTTTGATCCTGACGCTGCAGAACTTCTGGGCGGAGCAGGGCTGCGTGATCCTGCAGCCTTATGACATGCCGATGGGCGCCGGTACCTCGCATGTGGCGACCGCGCTCCGGGCGCTGGGCCCGAAGCCGTGGAACGCCGCCTATGTGCAGCCATCGCGCCGGCCCAAGGATGGCCGTTATGGCGAAAACCCCAACCGGCTGCAGCACTATTATCAGTTCCAGGTGATCCTGAAACCGTCGCCGGAGAACCTGCAGGAGCTCTATCTGCAGTCGCTCTACGCCATCGGGCTCGATCCAAAACTCCACGATATCCGCTTCGTCGAGGACGATTGGGAAAACCCCACGCTCGGCGCCTGGGGGCTGGGCTGGGAAGTTTGGTGCGACGGCATGGAAGTGAGCCAGTTCACCTATTTCCAGCAGGTTGCCGGCTTTGAGTGCAACCCGGTTTCGGGCGAGCTGACCTATGGGCTCGAGCGGCTCGCCTGCTATCTGCAGAACGTCGACGCCATCATGGACCTCAATTTCAACGGCGGCGGTGGCAACTCCAAGGTTACCTATCGCGATGTGTTCCTGCAGAACGAGCAGGAGCAATCGCGCTACAATTTCGAGGCCTCCGATACGGAGATGCTATTCCGGCATTTTGCAGACGCCGAGAACGAGGCCAAGGCGCTGTTGCAAAAGGGGCAGGTGACGCCCGAGCGGCACCAGCTCGTGCTCCCCGCCTATGAGCAGGTCTTGCGCGCCGCGCACAATTTCAACCTGCTCGATGCGCGCGGGGTGATCTCGGTTACCGAGCGGCAGAGCTATATCCTGAGGATCCGCGAGCTGTCGAAAGCCTGCGGCGCGGCGTGGCTGCAAACGGCGGGTGGCGGGGCGGCGTGAGGCAGGCCGGCCTTGCGTAAGCCGGTCGGAAAGCTCGCGCGCAACGAGCGCATAAAACTCTCGGCCACCTATCTCAACGGGGTCGCGATCGCGCTGATGACGGCCGGCGTGCTCGCGCCGCTTCTTGGGGTGATCGCAGCGGGGAACGCGGTCCATCCGGGGCCGTTGTACTCGGTCGTCGTTAGTTGCATGTTCGCCAGTGGAGGCCTACATTTGGTGGCGAGAACGCTGCTGAGAGGGCTGGTCGAATGACCAACACCGATTTCCTGCTTGTCCTGTCGGGCCCTTTGGCCGGTTTTATCACGGGCATGGTGATATTTCTGATCGCCCGCCGGGAGCAGCGCCGCTTCTTCCAGGAGCATCCCGAGCTGCCGAGCCCGTTCGACAAGCCGCACCACCGTCCGGCCGAATAGCGGCCGCACTCAGGCGATAAGCAGGCCTCCCTCGATGGCATAGGCCCGCCCAAATCCCCCATTGAAACTCGCCCGCTCGATATCGAGGCGGAAGAAGCGAAAATCCGGCAGGTCGATGTAAATCGCCGCCTTAGGGTGGATGGCGAGGTATCTTTCCCGTGCTTCGGCCCGCCGCTCCGGCTCCAGCAACGCCGCGCGACAGATGAGCGTGATGCGGGGATGGGCCAGCGGATCGCCCTTGCCGATGCTGCCCACGAGCAGCGAACAGCGCGGGTCGGCGTCGAGCGCGGCGCTGTGGGCGGCAAGGTGGGAGACGACGATCAGCGGGGCGCCGTCCTCGAGCGTTGCCAGCCCCACCCGGCTGACCAGCGGGTGCCCGGTGCCGGGATCGAGCACGGCCAACGCCGCATGGTCGGCCTCGCGCACCAGGCCCTTGGCCTCCGCAATTGCCTCGGGGGTCAGCTCCCGCAGCACCGATTTGCCGTTCTCCGCCATTGCCGCTTCCTTTCCTCGACCGATGGACAATATTGCGCATGCTTGATAGCAATCGCGCGCCTTTTCTCACCCCACCGGTCCGATAATGCCCGAACTGTTGCTCGAACTGTTTTCCGAAGAGATTCCCGCGCGCTTCCAGCGCCGCGCCGCCGAAGATCTGAAGAAAGCCGTGACCGACGGCCTTGTCCAGGCCGGCCTCCTCTATGAGGGCGCCCGCGCGGTGGTGACGCCGCGCCGCATCGGGCTGACCGTCGCCGGCCTGCCGGTCGCCTCTGCCGATACGAAGGAAGAAAAGCGGGGCCCGCGCGTCGGTGCGCCGCAGCAGGCCGTAGATGGCTTCCTCAAGGCGGCGGGGCTCGCCTCGATCGAAGAGGCGGGAATCGAAACCGATCCGAAGAAGGGCGATTTCTACGTCGCCCGCATCGAGAAGAAGGGCGCGCCGACCAGGGATATTCTCGCGGCGCTCCTGCCCAGGGTGATCGCGGAATTTCCCTGGCCGAAATCCATGCGCTGGGGCAATGGCCGCACGCAATGGGTGCGGCCGATCCGCGCCATCACCGCGACTTTCAGCACCGAGCACGACGAGAC
This sequence comes from Devosiaceae bacterium, assembly GCA_035493835.1. Lineage (GTDB taxonomy): Bacteria > Pseudomonadota > Alphaproteobacteria > Rhizobiales > Devosiaceae > DASZTU01. The sequence continues at coordinate 1,468 of DATJHO010000118.1, read as the reverse complement.
CGAGGTGATCCCCTTCGCCATAGAGGGGCTCGCTTCTGGCCGCACCACTTACGGCCACCGCTTCATGGCCCCGGCGCCGATCGAAGTGAAGCGCTTCGACGATTACGCCATGGCGCTCGAACGGGCGAAGGTCGTGATCGACATCGACCGCCGCCGCGACATCATCAAGGCCGACGCCGAGCACCTCGCCTTCGCGCAGGGCCTGACCATCATTTCCGACGACAATCTGCTCGAGGAAGTGGCGGGGCTGGTCGAATGGCCGGTGGTGATGATGGGCAATTTCGACGCCGATTTCCTGGCGCTGCCCGAAGAGGTGATCATCGCCACCATCCGCGCCAACCAGAAATGTTTTTGCCTGCGCGATGGGGCGGGAAAACTCGCCAACCGCTTCATCATCATTTCAAACATGATCGCCGAGGATGGCGGCCAGACCATCATCGCCGGCAATGAGCGCGTCATTCGCGCGCGCCTGTCGGACGCGCAGTTCTTCTATACGCACGACCTCGCCATTCCGCTCGAGCACGGGCTGCCCAAGCTCGAGGACATGGTGTTTCATGCCAAGCTCGGCACCCAGTTCGAGCGGGTGAAGCGCGTCGTGGCGCTCGCGGCCGATATCGCGCCGCGCGTCGGCGGCAATGTCGCGGAAGCCAAGCGCGCGGCGATGCTGGCCAAGGCCGACCTTGTCACCGAAATGGTTGGCGAATTCCCCGAACTGCAGGGCCTGATGGGCCGCTATTACGCGCTTGCCCAGAACGAGCCCGAGGCGATCGCCAACGCCATCGCCGATCATTATCGCCCGCTGGGCCCCACTGACAGGGTGCCGTCCGCGCCGGTTTCGGTGGCCGTAGCGCTGGCCGACAAGCTCGACCTGCTCTCCGCCTTCTGGGCCATAGATGAAAAGCCCACCGGCTCGCGCGATCCCTTCGCGCTGCGCCGTGCGGCGCTGGGCGTCATCCGCATCATCATCGACAATGAGGGGCGGCTGCCGCTTTTGCCCGAGATCGAGCGGCAGATGACGCGCCTGCTCGACGTCCCCTCCGCCGAAGGGCCGCTTGCCGAACTGATGGCGGTGCAGAGCGAGGCGCTCCGCCACAACAATCCTGAGGAACTGGGCGAGCAGGCCGCCGCCGAGGCCGCAGCGACCGAATTCCAGCGGCGTGGCGCCGAGGTTCTGGACAAGCGCAGCCTCGATCTCCTGGCTTTCCTCCACGACCGGCTAAAAGTGTTCTTGCGCGATGCAGGCGCCCGCTACGACCTCGTCGATGCGGTGATCACGCCGAAATCCGACGACATCTTCCAGATCTCGCAGCGCGTCGAAGCGCTGTCCGGGTTCCTCTCCAGCGAGGACGGCAAGAATCTCCTCGCCGGCTATAAGCGCGCGGTGAACATCCTCGTCGCCGAGGAAAGGAAGGACGGGACCACCTTTCCGGGGACGCTGGAACTTTCCGCGCTCCGCGATGCCGAGGAG
>DATJHO010000117.1:0-42991 GCA_035493835.1 Devosiaceae bacterium | reverse complement strand
AGGCCCATGCCCATGCCGTTTGGCTTGGTGCTATAAAACGCCTCGAACAGTTTCGGGGCGTGCTGCGGGTCGATACCGACCCCTGAATCGCTGACGGCGACGAGCACCTGTCCGGTACCACGCCGCTGCGAGCGGACGACCAACTCGCGCCGCCGCCCATCGACCGCGGCCATCGCGTCCACGGCGTTGACCAAAAGGTTGATGATCACCTGTTGCAGCTGCACCTTGTCGCCCAGCACCGGCGGCAGGTCGGGCGCCAGCTCGACGCTCAGCGCAACGTGCTTGCCGACCACCTCGTCGCGCACCAGCGGCACCACCTCCGCCACGATTTCGTTGAGGTTGAGCTCCAGCTTCTGTGTCTCGGCCTTCTTGGTGAGGGTGCGCAGCCGCCGGATGATCTCGCTAGCCCGCCGGCCGTCGCTGATCATCGCGGCCAGCGCGTCCCGCACCTCGGCGATATCGGGCGGCTCGGCGTTGAGCAGCCGCAGGCTGGCCTCGCCATTGGTAACGATGGCGGCGAGCGGTTGATTCACTTCATGCGCGATCGAGGCGCTGAGTTCGCCCAGCGTGGTCACACGGGTGACATGAGCGAGATCGGCCTGGGCCTTGAGCAAGGCGTCTTCGGCCAGCTTCCTGTCGTGGATGTCGGTGTCGCTGCCATACCAGGCCAGGACATTGCCCGCATCATCGAGCAATGGGAGCGCCTGGCTGAGGAACCAGCGATATTCGCCATCGAACCGCAAGCTGCGGAACACGCACTCGTAAGGCTTGCGTTCGGCGACGGCCGTGAGCCACGTCCTGCGCGCCAGGGGATAGTCATCCGGATGGATCTCCCCGCCCCAGCCGGCCTTGAAGGCTTCCTCCGTCGTCATGCCCAGGCGCTTCAGCAGGCGCTCGCTGTGATAGTCGATCTCGCCTTTCGCATCGGTCCTCCAGATGATGGCGGGAACCGCGTCGATGATCTGCCGGATCCGGTTCTCTGCTTCCTTGGCCGCGGTAACGTCCATTACCACCCCGACCAGTTCCACCACGCCCAAGGCGTTCCGGCTGGCACGGCCGACGACGTGAATGTGCTTTATCGCTCCATCTGGCATCAACAGCCGGTACTCATGCTCATAGTCTTGCCCGTCGCGCCCGGCCTTTTCGATTATCCGCTGCGCGGCCGCCCGATCCTCGGGATGGACTCGCTGCAAGACCAGCTCAGGCGAGGGGACGAACGTCTCGTCGTAGCCGAAGATCCGGTACGCTTCCTCGGACCAGAAGACAGCGTTGCCCGTCTTGATTTCCCAGATGAAGCTCCCGACCTGGCTTAGCCGCTGGGCCTCGGCAAGATAGGCCTGACTGCGCCTCACCTGGTCCTCGTTGCGCTTGCGCTCAGTGATGTCCTCGCCAGCGAGCAGCACGATCACGCCGTCCGCCCGTTCTACCGCCTTGGCATTTTCCCGCACCCAGAGGATCGAACGGTCCTTGCGAACCTGGCGCGTTTCCCAGCTCCGCGCCTTTCCGGGCGTAGCCACGCAGGCCGAAAGGTTCTGCCGCACGAGCTCGCGGTCCTCGGCGCGAAAAAGCTCGAAGACCGAGGTGCCGAGCAGTTCCGGCACGGCAAAGCCAAGCTGTCCGGCCCCAAAACCGTTGACGGAAATCACCGACCCGGTCGCATCGAGCATGAAGTACATCACCGGGTTATGCTCGAACACCTCCCGCCATTGCGTCTCGCGATCGCGCAGTGCCTCGGTCGCGCGCACCTTCTCGGTGATGTCGTTGTTGGTCTCGAGAATGGCCACTGGCCGCCGCTTGTCGTCGCGTTGCAGCGCCCAGCGGCTCGATACCCTCATCCGGCTGCCATCGGCCCTTGTGTGCACCAGTTCGCCCTGCCAGCGCCCGGTTTCCAGCAATTCGGCCATGATCCGCTCGAGTGGCACCGGGAAGACCGTTTGCGTCAGCGCATGGCTGGTGACCTTGCCGACGACCTGCTCGGCCTTCCAGCCATAGGCGGCCTCGGCCCCACGGTTCCAGTAGGTTATGACGTCGTGCATGTCGCGCACGAAAATGCCGTCGCGGGTCAGATCCAGCAGTCCCGCCCGCTCGCCCAGCGCGCTGGCGGCGCGCTTGTCTTCGAGCGCGAGAAAGGCGGTGGTGGCGATGGCGGCGAGGCTGACGAGGAAGCGGAGCACCGGCGGGCCGCTCGCATCCAACCCGTGGCCAATCAGATAGGCAATCACCGTTAGTACGCCGCAGCCCACCGCAACGAGGAATACCCCCCGCCAATCGAGAAGCCGCGACGACAGCAGGATGACGGCACTGTAGAGCACCGCGATCGCGATCCCCAGCGGCGTGAAGGCATCGACGGCAAAGATCGCCGCCGCCATCACGGTCGCTGCGGCTGCCAGCAGCAACGTCCCGGACGACCATCGGTGGGGTATCGCATCGACCATGGCAATGCTGCCCTTCGCTTGCCCCCTCATCCCCACCACGCCCGAGCCGCCTCGGCGCGATCCAAAGTAGCCGAGGCCTCGTGCCCCATAGTTTACTATTGAGGTCTGCAGAAGCCAAGGCATTGGCCGCAATGTGTGCCGCCCAGGCCGTTTAGGAAGCTATCTTTCTTCGATCGACCGGCCAAATCATATTACAATATAAACTGCTAAAAGGCGATGAACTTTTCCAAAAGTGAGCAAGTTAAGCGGAGCGATACTTGTCCTCGTGTGGGCTATTTTGATGACGGGTCGCTTGACGACTGTCGTGATGGAGGAGTCGGACACAAAGAGGCCGTAAACGCGCTAGACTTGCTTGAAGTAGCAGTATAAAAATTGCGATGATCTGGAATCCGGAGTGGTTGACGTTCGGCCTTGCGCCATTTTGGCGGCGGATCGCCGATCGGCTGCGCTTGGCGGCGTTCTGGAGCCGCTATTCACGATGGCGGCTGTATTGGCATGGGCTGAGCCAAGCCGAGCAGGCGGAGAAGCGCCGTAGATGCGAGGCCGTCACCGCCGCCTCCCGCGAGGCGGACGCAGTGGTCGACGCCGCCCTCGAGGATGGCCGGCAGTGACGGTCCCCCTACTCGAGGCTCGCCGAATTTGCCGGTATTTCGGGCATGTCCGGGCCTTGGACGGGGTCGATTTCGCCGTCTATCCCGGCGAGATCTGCGCATTGATCGGTGATAACGGCGCCGGCAAATCGACACTGGTGAAAATCCTTTCCGGTGCGGACAGCGCCACATCCGGGGAAATCCTGGTCGCAGGTGAACCGAGATCTTTCCACTCTCCAGGTGATGCGCAGGCCGTGGGCATCATCACGGTCTACCAGGACCTGGCGCTGGCGCCGGAGCTGTCGCCGGCTGACAATCTGTTCCTCGGTCGCGAATTGCTGCTTCCCGGCGTCTTCGGCCGGCTCGGCTTCGTGGACCGGCCGACGATGCGCCGCCAGTCCGCCGAGCAGTTCGCCCGCCTCGGCGTAACGCTCAGGTCATCGCGGGTAGCGGTTTCCTCCCTGTCCGGCGGACAGCGCCAGTCAGTCGCCATTGCGCGTGCCGCGATGTGGGCCAATCGCGTCATCTTCATGGACGAGCCCACGGCCGCCTTGGGCGTAATCCAATCGGCTCGCGTGCTGGACCTGGTCCGGCAGGTACGCGATGCGGGGATCGCCGTCGTCATTATCAGCCACAACATCCCCCAGGTCATCGAGATCGCCGACCGCATCGCGGTGCTACGTCTCGGCCGAAACGCCGGGCAATTCCACAGGGCCGACGCCACCGTCGAAAATCTCACTGCCGCCATGACCAGCGGGACCAGCGGAATCGAGGCAGGCCCGTGAGTGCTCCGCCCTCATCGATCACCAGACCGCCGCCGGATCCCCCGGAGCTGCCGCACCAACGCCTGCGGCAATTGCTTGGTGGCGGTTGGATCTTCCTGTTGCTGGTGGTGTTGATCGCGGTCTTCGGCATCCTGCGGCCCACCCAGTTCGGCTCGGCCTACAACCTCTCCCAACTTACGATCAACGCCGCCATCCTGCTGGTGCTATCGGTGGGACAGACCTTTGTGATCATTGCGGCGGGGGTCGATCTGTCGGTGGGCGCGGTCCTTGTCTTTTGCTCCGTCCTCTCGGCGAAGGTGATGTTGCACCTGTCGGGCGCACCCGGCACGAGTTTCGGCACCACCGACACCAGCTGGCCCGTCATCCTGGTCGGCAGCATCACTGCCATTGCGGCCGGCACCGCCTGGGGCGCTCTCAATGGCGTGCTCATCGGGATGGTGCGGATACCCCCGCTCATCGTCACGCTCGGCACCTTTGGAATGGCGCTCGGGTTTTCCCAGTTGCTGACCAATGGCGTCGATGTCCGCGCCATGCCCGAGCTTCTGGTCGCCAATATCGGCAGCGGTTCGATCTTGGGCATACCCAGCCTGGTCGTGATCGCGGCCCTGGTGACGATCGTGATGGCGATCGTATTGCACCTGACCCGGTTCGGCGTGCGGGTCTTCGCGATCGGCTCGAGCCTGGAGGCGACGCGCCGCGCTGGCATCAATGTCCATGCCCAGCTGGTGGCGATCTATGCCATCTCGGGGGCCCTGGCCGGGGTGGCGGCAATCATGGCCAATGCGCGGTTCGCAACGACCACGATCGGCGGCCACTCGCTCGACAACCTCGCGACCATTTCCGCCGTCGTGCTCGGCGGCACCAGCCTTTTCGGCGGCATCGGCTCCATCGCCGGCACCGTGGTCGGCGTATTCATCCCGATTATCCTCCTCAATGGCTTCGTTATTCTCGGTATTCCACCCTTTTGGCAGACGGTCGCCACCGGCGCGGTCCTGATTGTCGCTGTCTGGATCGACCAGATGAAGCGCCGCACGCAACGTGGGTAAAGCAGTGGACAAACAAACGGAGAAGACAATGAAGTATTTTCTGGGAGTGACCACGCTTGTTTTTACGCTCGGCATCGCCTCAAGCACGGCGCTGGCCGCTGACAACAAGAACGTTTCGCTGATCCTTGGCGTCAAGGGCAGCCCGTTCTATCAGGCGCTGCAGTGCGGCGCACAGGCCAAGGCCAAGGAACTCGGGCTCAATCTCACTGCCGCGGCGCCTGACCAGTTTACGCCCGATAGCCAAATCCCGGTGGTGAATGCGGTCGCCGCGACCAAGCCGGCAGTGGTGATAATCGTGCCCACCGATACCCAGGCGCTCATCGGCCCCATGAAGCAGCTGGACGACATGGGCACCAAGCTCATCACCGTCGACCAGACGATCAACGACACCTCCTTCATCAAGACGCAGGTGCTGACCGACAACGAGGCCGGCGGCAAGCTCGCCGCCGATGCAATGAATGAGTTGGTTGGCGGCAAGGGCAGCGTCATCGTGATCACCCAGCCCCCGGGCTCCACCGCGCAGGATGCCCGCGTCGCCGCCTTCGAGCAGCAGCTCAAGAACTATCCCGGCATTCAGTATCTCGGCCCGCAATACCAGAACGACGACCCGCAGAAGTCCGCCGAGATCGTCACCTCGACTCTTTCGGCGCACCCGGACCTCGCCGGCATCTTTGTGACGAATGACCAGGGGGCCATTGGCGCCACCACTGGGCTGCGCCAGGGCGGCATGGCCGGCAAGATCAAGGTGGTTGCCTATGATGCGGCGACTGCCGAGGTTGATGCGTTGAAGAACGGCACGATCCAGACGCTGATCGCCCAGAATCCCAAGCTCGAGGGCGAGGTGGCGATGCAGAAGGCGGCCGAGCTGATCGACGGCAAGAGGCTGGACAAGAAGACCATGACCGAGATCGTCGCCATCAAGGCCGGCGATCATGCCAATGCCGACAGGTACGAATACAAGGCCGACTGCACGTGAATGAGTTGAGGCGTTTCACGTTTCCCTGAGCGTGCGACGCCTGAGGTCAGCGCTGATTTGCGCGCAGCTACTGGACCCGCTTCACCGCCGACAGCCGGTACGAACCGTCAAGTATTTATGCCTCCGATCGGCCTCGCAAAGTGCGTTCCCCTCGCCGGGCTAGTGGGCGGGCTCGTTGCGGCCGCGCGCCACGATCTGGGTGGGGCTGACGAATTGCAGCGCCAGCACCAGCCAGATCAGCGTCGTGACCATATAGACCACGGCCATTGCATCGATAGATTGGCCGGCCCGCACGCCGGAAGCGAACACCGCATAGTAGAGCGCTACCACCAGCGTCTGGCTCGATGGGCCGGAGACGAGGAAGGTAAGCTCGAACATGGCGAGCGTGCGTACCAGCACCAGCAGCAGAGCCGCCAGCAACCCCGGCACCAGCAGCGGAAACAGGATCCGGATAAAGAGGCGGAAGGTCGAAGCACCGAACACGCGTGCCGCCGCCTCGATGCGCGGATCGATCTGCTCGATGAACGGGATCATCACCAGGATGACGAATGGCACCGAAGGCACGAGGTTCACCAGCACCACGCCCCAGAAAGAACTGCCGAGGCCGGCCTGGTAGAGCAGTGTCGCCAGCGGAATGCCGTAGGTCAGGGGCGGCACCAGCAGCGGCAGCAGGATGATCAGCATCACCACTCGCTTGCCTAGAAACTTCCGCCGGGCCAGCCCATAGGCCGTCATCACCCCGACGATCGCCGAGATCACCACCACGGCAAAGGCGATCTCGAAGGTCACCAGCACCACGTCGCCGAGTTGGAAGCTGCTCCAGGCGTCGGCGTACCAGTGGTTGGTAAAGCCGGCCGGCAGCCAGGTGCCCAGCCAGCGGGTGGCGAAGGAGTTGACGACCACCGAGGCGATGATGCCGAACAGGTTCAGGATAAATAGGGTGACCAGCGCCCAGATGGCGAAGCGCCACAGGCGTGAACCGATTGAGGTATCGCGGATCATCGGCTCACCCCTTCGTGCCGCTGGCCGAGCCGCGGTAAAATAGCCCGCGCAGCCCGAGGACGATTCCCACCACCACGAGCTGCACCACCGCCATGATCATGGCGATCGCCGCGCCCATCGAGTGGTCGTACTGCTCGAAGGCGGCATGATAGGCGGCAATGGAGATGACGCGCGTCGGACCCGCCGGCGCGCCGAGCAGGACGGCCGAGGGGAAGACCGAAAAGGCCTGCACGAAGGCGAGGCAGAACGTGACCGCCAGCCCCGGCACCAGCAGCGGCAGGAAAATGCGGGTAAACCGCTGCCGCGCCTTGGCGCCGAGTGTCGCCGCCGCCTGCTCGATCGCTGGATCGATGCCGGTCACGTAGGACAACGTGAGCAGGAACGCGAACGGAAAGCCGGTGATCAGCAGTGAGGCGAACACGCCCCAATAATTGTTGGTGAGCCGCAGCGGCGCATGGATGAGCTGGAACAGCATCAGCGTGCGGTTGAACCAGCCGCGCGGACCCAAAAAGTTGAGCAGCCCCTCGGCGACGAGCACCGTGCCTAGCGTGATCGGCAGCACCAGGATGGTGGTCAGCAGGCGCTGCCGGCGCATCAGCCGCACCCGGAAGGCGATCGGGATGGCAATGAGCAGATTGAGCACCGTCACCGGGAGCGACAGCCACAGCGTCGAATAGATGGTGTTGTACTGGAACGGATCGGAGAAGAAGGCCTGATAATTGGCGTACCACTCTCCCGCCTTCGGTCGCACCGAATCGTAGAGGCCGTAGAGGAAGGGATAGATGAACAGGGCGACGATGGCGATCACCCCCGGCAGCACCAGCAGCGTGGTGCCGTCGAAACCTGCGCCCGACAGCCGCCGCCGCAGTGTAGGCTTGCGCGCGGCCGATCCGGCCGCCAGACTGCTCATTCGGGCCGCTCCCGGAACAGCAGGCCACGTCCTTCCACCGGCGCCAGGATGATGGCGGCGCGGCGCGCATAGCTGATCTCGCTGCGGAAAAACAGCGCTGTGCCATCGCCGGCGCGCGCAACGCCGAAGAAGGCCCGGCCGCGATATTCGATGCTGTCGACGGTGGCGGCAATGCCCGTCCCTTCGCCGACCGCTACCAGGTCTTCGGGCCGGATGGCGAAGGTAGCCCGTTCGCCCGGCCGCAGTGTTTCGCGCACCACGCCCGTTAGAACCGCCCCGCAACTATCGATGCTCGCGCTGCTCCCCGAGACGCTGGCGATGCTGCCTGTGAGGTGGTTGCGAAAGCCCATGAACTCGGCGACGGTGAGGTCGGTCGGGCGCTCGTAGAGGTCTTCGGGCGCGCCGGTCTGGCGCACGTGCCCCTTTTCCATGACCACGACGCGGTCAGCGAGCGACAGCGCCTCGTCCTGATCGTGCGTCACATAAATGGTCGTAGAGCCGATCGCATCGTGGATACCGCGGATTTCGGCCCGCATCTCCAGCCGGAGCTTGGCGTCGAGGTTGGAGAGCGGCTCGTCCATCAGCACCAGCGGCGGCCGAATGACGATGGCGCGCGCGATGGCGACGCGCTGCTGCTGGCCGCCGGAAAGCTGGCCGGGAAGCTTGTCGCCCTGGCCCTCGAGCCGCACCAGCTTGAGCGCCTCCTCGATGCGCTGCTCGGCCTCGGCCTTGGGCACTCGCCGCATATCGAGCCCGAAGCCGACATTCTTGCGCACCGAAAGATGCGGGAACAGCGCATAGCTCTGGAACACCATGCCGAAGCCGCGCTCTTCCGGTTGCAAGTGGTCGATGCGCCGTCCGCCGACCCGGATCTCGCCGCCGGTGGGCTCCAATAGGCCGGCGATGCAATTGAGCGCCGTGGACTTGCCACACCCGGAGGGTCCCAGCAGCGCAATGAATTCGCCCGCTTCGACCGTCAGATCGATGCCGTCGAGCGCATTGAACCCGCCGAAGCTGCGCCGCAGCCCATCCAGTTCAAGCCGCCCGCCGCTGGCCGGCGAGAGGTTTCCTGCGGGGCGTGAGGCGGATTTGGTCACCGGCTGGTTCATATATCATTCCTGTAGACAGGCAGCACGGCAGCGCCCCGCGCCGCCGCGCCTTCAAAAAGAGCGTTGCGGGCTCAACTGCCCTTCTTGGCGCCGATCTTCTGGTCCCAGATCTGGAAGGCGGTGACCATCGCCTGGGCGCCGAGCGGCACGTTCTTGGGGTTGCTGGCGATCAGGTCGTCATACTCGGGCCGGCCGAATTCCTTGATCACGTCCTGGCTGGCCTGCGGCGCCATGTCGAGCGTGACGCCGGCGACGGCCGGGCCGGGATAGAAATAGCCCTTGTCATAGGCAAAGGCCTGCGCCGGCTTGGTGAGCATGAAATTCATCACGTCGAGCAACACGGCAACGCGCTCGTCCGACAGCCCCTTGGGGATGCACATGTAGTGCGCGTCGGTCACCCAGTGGAAACCCTTGAGGGCGCCGATCTTGGCTTCCTTGGGCACGATGCCGAGCGCGCGCGGGTTGATATCCCAGCCGGTGGTGGAGGCCACGATCGAGCGGGTGCCCTGTCCGAGTTCCTTCATCACCTGCGTGGTGCCGGTGCCGTAATATTCGACATATTCGCCGATGGCGGCGAGATATTCCCAGGTCTTGTCCCAGCCCTTGGCCGGATCCATCGGATCCTTGTCGCCGAGGATATAGGGCAGGCCCATCAGCAGCGTGCGGCCCGGGCCGGAATTGGCCGGGCGGGCATACATGAACTGGTTGGGGTTCTGCTTGGCCCAGTCCAGCAGCTCCTGCGCGGTGGTGGGCGGCGTCGGCACCGCGTCAGGCATGTATTCGATCAGCGGCCCGGAAGGATAATAGCTGACGGTGACGCCCTGGTTCTGCGCCAATTGCTGCATCTTGGCCGCTTCCGGCAGATAGATGGAGGTGAGGTCCGGCAGGTCCGCCTTGTAGGCGGAGAGGTCTACCCACAAGCCCTGCGAGATACCGGCGGCGAGGTCGTCCGTGCCGGTCAGCACCAAATCGATGTCGACGTGCTTGGCCGTTTGCTGCGCCTGCAGCTTTGCCGGCAGCTCGGGTGCCGGGGCGGTGCTGTAGACGAATTTGGAGACAAGGTTTGGCTTTTGGGCCGCGTAGCCGTCGAACCCGCCCTGGGTCAGCGCTAAATTGCCCGCCACGTCGACGATCGAGATCGTGAGCGGCTGTTTGGGCAACGGCATGGCCGCGAAAACCCGGCCGCTGCTCCCCAGGGCAGCAACACCGGCGAGGCCCGCGGTGCCAGTAATAAAGTTTCTGCGCGAGATAGGCATGCATTCCTCCCAATTCTTCGTTTCGGCGCGCGCTCTGCTGAGTCTTCTGCGTCAATGATTTATTGCTTGCGCACGCGCCAGAAAACGCGAACACCGAGCCTATCTCCAATCGTTATCGATCGGTATACTAGCGTGTCAATACTGGTTCGAGCGTATGTAATGGCGCCCGCGCCGCAAATTCCCTGCACAGCTGCCGTTGCCGGGCAGTGTTGACGGCTGACGAGTGGAATCAACATTTGTGAGCGCCTGTTCGCCTCGACAGTGGCGCTATAATTAGTGCCGGGTACTGCCCGTCCAGCCCGAATATTTTGTCTGATCCGGCTTTTCCGTCGCGGACATTTGGGCATTTGCACCACCCCGATCAGGCGCAGCGGGTTCCTGCGTATTGGTCCGAGACGCTACCGTTGGTCTAGGTCAATGTGACTAAGGCAAAAAATGCACGCGAAATCAGGTACTTGGCGACTCATGGGAGTGCGCCGGTGCGGTTTGGGACCGAGCAGCCTCGCTGAATGCAGCTATACTCGGGGGCGAACGCGACTGCCGCCGGGCGGCAACTCATGGAGCAAAATGCTATGGCTGACGCACAGAAGTCCGAGAAGCCCAACATTCTCTTCATCATGTCTGACGACATCGGCTGGTTCAACGTGAGCGCCTACAATCTTGGCATCATGGGCTACAGGACGCCGAACATCGATCGGATCGCCAAGGAAGGCGCGCTGTTCACCGACTTCTATGGGCAGCAGAGCTGCACCGCCGGCCGCGCGGCCTTCATCACCGGCCAGTCGCCGATCCGGACCGGGCTCACCAAGGTCGGCTTGCCCGGCGCCCAGCTTGGTCTCAGCGCCGACGACCCCTCGGTGGCCCAGTTCATGAAAAACTTCGGCTACGCAACCGGGCAGTTCGGCAAGAACCATTTAGGCGACCGCAATGAGCATTTGCCAACGGTCCACGGCTTCGACGAGTTCTTCGGCAACCTCTATCATCTGAACGCCGAGGAGGAGCCGGAGAATCCCGATTATCCGAAGGATCCGGAATTCCGCAAGAAGTACGGACCCCGCGGCGTGTTGAAGTGCCGGGCCACCGACAATGACGACGCCACCATCGACGAACAATTCGGCAGGGTCGGCAAGCAAGTGATCGAGAATACCGGCCCCCTCGACAGGAAGCGTATGGAAACCGTGGATGAGGAATTCCTCGGCGCGGCGCTGGATTTCATGGAGCGCAAGACCAACGAGGGCGCACCCTGGTTCTGCTACATGAACACCACGCGGATGCACGTTTGGACCCATTTGAAGCCTGCGTCCGAGGGGGTGACCGGGCTTGGGGTATATCCCGATGGCATGGTCGAGCTTGATGGCCATGTCGGCCAGCTATTGCAAAAGCTCGATGACCTGGGGGTCGCCGACAATACCATCGTTTGCTTCACCACCGATAATGGGGCGGAGGTGATGTCATGGCCGGATGGTGGCCAGACGCCGTTCCGTGGCGAGAAGGACACCAACTGGGAGGGAGGCTGGCGGGTTCCCTTTGTCATGCGCTGGCCGGGGGTGGTTGAGCCGGGCCGCATCATCAACGACATCTGCTCGCTGCAGGACATGATCCCGACCTTTGCGGCCGCGGCTGGCGAACCCGATCTCATCGCCAAGGTCAAGCAGGGGTATCAGGCGGACGGACGGACGTTCAAGGTCCATCTCGATGGCGAAAATCTGCTGCCTTTCCTCAAAGGCGAAGTGGAAAAATCCCCCCGTGAAGGTTTCCTCTACTGGAGCGACGATGGCGATCTGCTGGCCATCCGGGTCGATCAGTGGAAGGCCGTGTTCGCCGAACAGCGCAGCAAGGGGCTAGGCGTGTGGCGCGAGCCATTCTCGCAGCTGCGTATGCCCAAGATCTTCAACCTGCGCTCGGACCCTTTCGAAGAGGGTGATGACAGCACGCTCTTCTATGACAAGTGGTTCGCGGACCACGCCTTCCTGCTCGTGCCTGCCCAGGCCATAGCCGCCCAGTGGCTCGAAAGCTTCAAGGAATTTCCGCCGCGGGCGAAGTCCGCCAGTTTCAGCGTCGATCAGGTGATCGAAATGGCCTTGGCCAAGCCGTAGCGACGCGTGCCGTTAGAAAGTTCGTCAGAGAATTCGCCGTCGAAACCATGTTCCAAAGGAGAGTCCCAATGTCGATTGCCCTTACCGCACTCGTCTCGGGTGCAGCACTTGCGCTGGGCATGTCAGCAACCGGCGCCTCCGCCCGCCCGGTGAAATCCGTCGTCCTCGTCCACGGCGGATTTGTCGATGGCTCCGGCTGGGAAGGCGTTTATGACATCCTCAAAAAGCATGGTTACGATGTCACCATCGTCCAGAACCCAACCACCTCCCTTGCCGACGACGTCGCAGTGACAAAGCGTGCGATCGATGCGGCCGGGGGAGAGGTTATTCTCGTCGGCCATTCGTATGGCGGCGCGGTTGTGTCCGAGGCTGGTACTGATCCCAAGGTCGCCGGCGTCGTCTACATCGCAGCGTTTGCCCCCGACGCCGGCGAATCCGTGTCCGCCCTCATCGCCAACCCACCACCCGGAGTGCCGGTCCCGCCGATCCTGCCGCCCGAGAACGGTTTCCTGTTCCTCGACCGCGCCAAGTTCGCAGGCTCGTTCGCCGCCGATGTTCGACCCGAGCTTGCGTCCTTCATGGCCGATTCCCAGGTTCCGTGGGGCGTGGCCGCACTCGAGGGCAAGATCACCGCTCCCGCCTGGAAGGCGAAGCCGACCTGGTATCTTGTCACCACCGACGACAAGATGATTCCGGCGCCGGCCCAGCGCAAAATGGCTGAGCGTGCCAAGGCAAAAACTGTCGAGACGCCCGGCAGCCACGCCATCTATGTCTCCAAGCCCGAGGTTGTGGCGAAACTCATCGAGGAAGCCGCCACCACCGTCCACTGATGGCCTTATCGGGCTGGGCTCACGGATGGGCGGATAACACGGCCAGGAACGCGTCGCCGTAGCGTTCGAGTTTGGCCTGGCCGACGCCGGGGAGGGTGATCATCTCCCGGAGCGATGCCGGGCGTTCCAGCGCCATGGCGCGCAGGGTCGCGTCCTGGAACACCACATAGGGCGGCACGCCCTGCTGGCGGGCGATTTGGGTGCGCTCGGCGCGCAGCGCCTCGAAGAGTTTGGCGGCCTCGGCCGGCAATTCGACGGCACGGGCGAGGGAGCGGCGCGTCTCGGCGGCCTTTTTCGGCCGGTCCTTGCGCAAGATCACCGTGCGCTCGCGGCGGAAGACCGTGCGCGCCTCTTCGGCCAGCGTCAGGGCGCCATGCGCTTGATGATCGACCAGGACAAGGCCGGCGGCGGTGATTTGGCGCAAGACCGATTGCCAGCCCTTGCCGTCGATGTCCTTGCCGGCGCCGAACACCGGCTGCTTGTCATGGCCGAAGCGGGCGACCTTTTCGGTCGCCTTGCCGGTCAGGACGTCGATGATGTGCCCGGCGCCAAAACGCTGTCCGGTGCGGAAGATCGCCGCCATCGCCTTGATCGCCGCTTCGGTACCGTCCCAGCTGGCAACCGGCGAAAGGCAGGTATCGCAATTGCCGCAATTGCCGGGATGGGCCTCGCCGAAATGCGCCAAAATGGCCTTGCGGCGGCAATCGGCGGTCTCGCAGACGCCGAGCAGCGCATCGAGCTTGCCGCGTTCGACCCGCTTGATCTCATCGGGGGCATTGCCCTCGTCGATCATCCGCCCGCGCTGCACCACGTCGGCCATGCCATAGCTCATCCACGCCTCGGCGGGCTGCCCGTCGCGCCCCGCACGGCCGGTTTCCTGGTAATAGGCTTCGATCGAGGCCGGCAGGTCCATATGCGCCACATAGCGCACATCGGGCTTGTCGATGCCCATGCCGAAGGCGACGGTGGCAACGAGGCACAGCCCTTCTTCCTTGAGGAAGGCGTCCTGGTTGGCGTTGCGCACCGCGGCCGGCATGCCGGCATGATAGGGCAGCGCGCGCACGCCCTCGCCGTTCAGCCACTCGGCGATGTCCTCGACCTTGGCGCGCGACAGGCAATAGACGATGCCGCTATCGCCATTGTGGCGGGCGAGGAACGACAGCAGCTGTTTTCGCGGGGCATCGCGCTCGACGATGGTGTAGCTGATATTGGGGCGGTCGAAGCTGGTGGAAAAGATCCGCGCATCCGCGAGGCCCAGCCGCTCGATGATGTCGTCCCGCGTCACCGGATCGGCGGTGGCGGTGAGCGCGATGCGGGGAACGCCCGGAAAAAGCTCGGTGATGCGGGCCAGCTCGCGGTATTCGGGCCGGAAATCATGGCCCCATTGGCTCACGCAATGGGCTTCGTCGATGGCAAAGAGCGCGATCGGCACATCGGCCAGCATTTGCGAAAACCCGGGCGTCGTCAGCCGCTCGGGGGCAACATAGAGCAGGTCGAGCTCGCCGCGTCTCAGCTGGCGCCGTACCTCGGTGGCCTTTTCCGGCGTGAGCGAGGAGTTAAGGGCCTCGGCTCTGACCCCGGCCTGGCGCAGTGCCTCGACCTGGTCGCGCATCAGGGCGATGAGCGGCGAAACGACGATTCCGACGCCCGGCCGGCACAGCGCCGGGACCTGGTAGCAAACCGATTTGCCGGCGCCGGTCGGGAACAGCACCACGGCGTCGCCGCCATTGGTGACGTGCCGCACCACCTCTTCCTGCTGGCCGCGGAAGGCCGCGTGGCCAAAAACCTCGCGCAGCACCTCCGACGGATTTTTGAGGGCGCCGGATGCCGCTGGGCTCAAGGCAATGCTTCCATGTGTTGGTGGTGGGTGTTGGTGGTGGGGAAAGTCTAGATCGCTGTGGCCGAGACGATGATGCCCGCCAATTGAATCACGGGGGATGGCGGGCGGGCAAGCGCGGATGCCGATTTTTCACTTAATCGCGGAGTTCGCGAACCTGCCGAGCGCGCGGAAGAGTTGGCCCCAAACTCTGGAGCACGATCCGTTGAACCAAACAGAGATTCCCGCCATCGCGGGAATGACGTCGTGGAGTGGCATGGGTCTGCTCGCAAAACCTCAGGTCATTCCCGGGAAGGCGGGAATCTCCGTTTTCGGGCAGCTAAGCCCGCCATAGGGACGTCGAACCCCATCAATTCCGTCGAAGCCGATCAATCTCTACTCCGGCGCTGGCCCGCTGCTCTCCCCAAGAACCAGCTCGACCGGCCAGAGCTCGTGGATGGTTTCGACGGGCGTGCCGGCCAAGACCTGCAGCACCAGTTCGCCGATCCGTGCGCCGGCCGCCCTTATCGAGGAGCGGGTGGTGGACATCGAAGGCACCATGTTGTCGGCGTTGAGATAAGGAAAGACGTCATCATGGGCGATCATCGAAATGTCCTTGCCCAATTCGAGCCCCGCGCTGCGGATGGCGCGGAACACGCCGAGCGCGGTCATCATCGAGCCGGCAAGGATCGCCGTGGGCCGCGGCCGCAGCTCCAGAAAAGCCTGGGCGTGGCGGAATCCGAGCTCGTCGGTGAAGCGGCCGGACGCGATGAGGTGAGGATCCGGTATCAGCCCGCGGTCGGCCAGGGCGCTGCGAAAACCCCGTTCGCGATGGATCGCGAAGGTGTGGTCAGCTGGGCCATTGACTAGCGCGATGCGGCGGTGACCGAGATCGAGCAGGTGGCTGGTGGCGCGGCGAAAAGCGCCCTCATTGTCGATGTCGAGCCAGGCATGCGGGGCAGGGACCTCGCAGCGGCCATGGAGAACGAAGGGCATGCCCAACTCGTTCAGCAGGCTTATGCGCGCATCATTGGGGGTGGGCGAGGACAGCACCACCGCATCCACCCGCTTGCTGGCCGCGAGGCGCCGATGCACCGGCATCTCGTCGGTGGCATTGATGGGCGCGACGACGAGGTCGATCTCCTCATGCGCCAGCCGCTCGCCGATCCCTGAGAGGAACTCGCTCGTATGCGGCCCGAAATAAAGGCTCGCATCGAGCGGCAGCGCCACGCCCACCGCCCCGACACGGCCGGTCGCGAGGCGGATGGCATTGGCGTTCGGCCGGTAACCCAATCGCAGCGCCGCCTCGCTGACCCGCTGGCGCGTTACCTCGCTGACCTCGGGATAGCCGTTCAAGGCCCGGCTGACGGTGGTTTGCGACAGCCCCAGCTGCCTGGCCAGTTCCTTGAGGCGCATCGGCCCTCCCTGCACGCCTGCCAAAGCGCTTTCAAACCGGGTTGGCAGGGGGCGGACATTACTTCAATTTCGCCGGTCGCCAAGAGGCGGCGCGATCGGGGCATAGGGAGCAAGGGGGCTTAACCGCCGGTTAATGCCGGCCGTCCGTTGGGCGCGCGACCAATACCAGTGGCGGGACGCGGCCCCATTCCGGGATGCCACTTGACACTCTTTCCCGGCTCCGCCTAGTTTCGTCCAAAGCGCTTTGGAGGGCGCTTTTGCGGTGGCCCTCCAAGGGGTTTTTACAAGGGAGGAACATTATAATCGGGATCAGCAGCGCCCTGGCGGGCGCTCGATAACCCATACCTCCCGTCCAGCAACAACTGTGGGAGGCAATTGATGAAGCTTAATCGGATAGTGGCAGGGCTGCTGACAAGCGCGGTGCTGATCGGGTCGGGAATGCTTGCGACCACCGCCGCCTCGGCCGTGGAGCTGCATTTCGTCTCGGGCTCCACCGGCGACGACCTCAATTTCTACGCGCAGGAATTCAAGAAGTTCACGGCCGACACCGGCGACACGGTCACCATCGTGCCGATGCCGTCCTCGACCACCGATCAATTCGGCCAGTACAAGCTGTGGCTCGCGGCCGGCAATTCCGACATTGACGTCTACCAGACCGACGTGATCTGGGCGCCGCAGCTCGCCGACCAGTTCGTCGATTTGAGCGCCGCCGCCAAGGATGTGTCCGGCAAGTTCTTCAAATCGATCATCGACAGCCAGACCGTCGACGGCAAGTTGGTGGCGCTGCCGGCCTTCACCGATGCGGGCGTGCTCTACTACCGCAAGGACCTGCTCGATAAATACAAGCAGTCGGTACCCAAGACCTGGGACGAGCTGACCGCCACGGCCAAGCTGATCATGGATGGCGAGCGGGCGGCCGGCAACAAGGACATGTGGGGCTTCGTGTTCCAGGGCAACGCCTATGAAGGCCTGACCTGCGACGCGCTCGAATGGGTAAAATCCTATGGCGGCGGCCAGGTGGTCGAGCCCGATGGCACCATCTCGATCAACAATCCCAAGGCCGTGGCTGCGCTCGAAATGGCCAAGGGCTGGATCAACACCATCTCGCCACCCGGCGTCCTCGCCTATCAGGAGGAAGAGGCGCGCGGTGTCTGGCAGACGGGCAATGCGGTGTTCATGCGCAACTGGCCTTACGCCTATTCGCTTGGCAACGGGGCGGACTCCAAGGTCAAGGGCCTGTTCGGCGTAGCGGCGCTTCCGGCTGGTCCGGGCGGCACACCAGCCGCCACCCTTGGCGGCTGGAACATTGCCGTCTCCAAATACTCCAAGCACCAGGCCGAGGCAATCAAGCTCGCCCTCTTCATCAGCTCCGAGGCATTCCAGAAGGAGCGCGCCGTGACCCGTTCGGCGCTCCCCACCATCGAGGCTCTTTATGACGATCCCGACGTGGTGAAGGCGCAGCCGATCGTGCCGTTCGCCAAGGCGGCGTTCGAGAATGCGGTTGCCCGCCCGTCGCGCGGCGCCGGCATCAAGTACAACGAAGTCTCCAGCGACTTCTGGTCGGCCGTGCACGACACGCTCTCCGGCAATGGCAGCGCACAGGACAATCTCGACAAGCTCGAAGCCCAGCTCACCGAACTCAAAGGCGCGAGTTGGTAAGGCATCGATCTCGGCTGACGCAGCGCGGGCGGCCCTGGGGTCGCCCGCTCAAGGCAGAACGCTTGTCACTGGAGGCGGCGACACGGTTCCTGACGCCGGCGTTACTTCGGAAAATCCGGCGTTTGCAATCTGATTTCTTCTGATCGGGCAGATAGTTCGAGACTGCCGGCGAGGGGCGCCGTAGCGAGGAGGGGCGATGACGACAGAGATTAGGGCGCCGGTGCTGGCTCCCCTGGCCAAGCCGGGTAAGCCCATCCGCTCCGAACTGTTCGTATCGCGCACCCGCACGGCAATGCTGTTCCTGCTGCCGATGATCATCGTGCTTCTGGTTGTCGCCGGTTGGCCGCTGTACAGGACGATTTATTTTTCCTTCACCAATGCCTCGCTCAGCAACCTGGGGGCCGCCCAGTTCGTCGGCTTCAAGAACTATCTGGGCTGGGTGACGCTGAAGAGCGGCAAAACCTTTTATTCCGGCGTGCTGGCCGATCCCGCCTGGTGGAACGCGGTCTGGAACACGCTGCGCTTCGCCGTCATCTCGGTTTCGCTTGAAACCGTCTTCGGCATGATCGTCGCCCTGGTGCTCAATGCCGAGTTCCAGGGCCGCGGCATCGTCCGTGCCGCCATCCTGATCCCCTGGGCGATCCCGACCATCGTTTCCGCCAAGATGTGGTCGTGGATGCTCAACGACCAGTTCGGCATCATCAATGATCTCTTCCTGCGGCTCCATCTCATCGACCACAAGATCGCCTGGACGGCGAGCGCCGACACCGCGATGACAGCGGTGCTGGTGGTCGATATCTGGAAAACCACGCCATTCATGGCCCTGCTGATCCTCGCCGGCCTGCAGATGATCCCCAAGGACATCTATGAGGCGACGAGGATCGATGGCGTCGGCCCGATCAAGACGTTCTTCCGCGTGACGCTGCCGCTGGTCCGGCCGGCGCTGATGGTCGCTGTGATCTTCCGCCTGCTCGATGCGATGCGCATCTTCGACCTGATCTATGTGCTGACGCCCAACAGCGCGCAGACCAAGACCATGTCGGTGATCGCGCGGGAAAACCTCATCGATTTCGACAAGTTCGCCTATGGCTCGGCGCAATCGACGCTGCTGTTCGTTCTGATCGCCATCATGACCATCGCCTATATCTGGCTCGGCCGGGTCAACCTGGATGGGGGTGACCGCTGATGCTCTGGGCCTATACCAAGAAGACCGCCTTCTACCTGCTGGTCCTCGCCATCATTTTCCAGGCGGTGTTTCCCTTTTATTACGCGATCCTCACCAGTTTCAAATCCGGCACGTCGCTGTTCGAGGTCAATTACTGGCCGACAATGATCTCCTGGGACAACTATGTCAGCGTGTTCCGAAGCGGCAGCTTCCCGCAGAATCTTCTCAACTCGATCGTGGTTGCCACCCTCACCGTGGCGCTGTCGCTGCTGTTCGCGGTGACCGCTGCCTACGCGCTCTCGCGCGTAAGATTCCGCGGCCGCTCGCTGATGCTGCTGACGATCCTTTCGGTCTCGATGTTCCCACAGATCGCGGTGCTCGCCGGGCTTTTCGAGGTGATCCGGGCCTTTGGGCTGTTTAACACCATCTGGGGGCTGATCTTTTCCTATACGATCTTCACCCTGCCGTTCACCGTCTGGGTCTTGACCACCTTCATGCGCGACCTGCCGATCGAGATCGAGGAGGCAGCGATCGTCGATGGCGCCAAACCCTGGACGATCATCACGCGCGTGTTCATGCCGCTGATGTGGCCGGCGCTGGTGACGACGGGGCTTTTGGCCTTCATCGCCGCCTGGAACGAGTTCCTGTTCGCCCTCACCTTCACCTCCTCCAACTCGACCCGCACCGTGCCCGTCGCCATCGCGCTTCTGTCGGGGGCGAGCCAGTTCGAGATTCCGTGGGGCACGATCATGGCGGCCTCGGTCATCGTCACCGTGCCGCTGGTCGCTCTGGTCTTGATCTTCCAGCGCAAAATCATTTCCGGCCTCACCGCCGGCGGCGTCAAAGGATAGGCAATGGCGGAACTCCAGCTCAAGGACATCCACAAATCGTTTGGCCTCGTCGAGGTGATCAAAGGCGTCAGCCTCGAGGTCCAGTCGGGCGAGTTCATGGTGTTCGTCGGCCCTTCCGGCTGCGGCAAGTCAACGCTGTTGCGGCTGATCGCCGGGCTCGAGGACATCACCTCGGGGACGCTCGAATTCGACGGCGAGGTGGTCAACAGCCTGTCGCCGTCGCGGCGCGGCATCGCCATGGTGTTTCAGTCCTATGCGCTCTACCCGCACATGACGGTTTACGACAACATGGCCTTTGGCATGCAGCTTGCCGGCGGTGGCAAGGAGCAGATCAAGCGGCGCGTCGAACAGGCGGCGGAGCTGTTGCAGATCACCCCCTATCTCGACAGGCTGCCCAAGCAACTCTCCGGCGGCCAGCGCCAGCGCGTCGCCATTGGCCGCGCCATCGTGCGGGACCCAAAAGTCTTTCTCTTCGATGAGCCGCTATCGAACCTCGATGCCGCCTTGCGCGTCGCGACGCGGCTCGAAATCGCAAAGCTCCATCACTCGATGAACAACGTCACCATGATCTATGTCACCCACGATCAGGTGGAGGCGATGACGCTCGCCGACCGCATCTGCGTGCTGCGCGACGGCATCGTCGAACAGGTCGGGACCCCGCTCGAGCTCTACGAGCGCCCGCAATCGCTGTTCGTCGCCGGCTTCATCGGCTCGCCGAAGATGAATTTTTTGAATGGGCAGTTCGCCGAGGCCTACAAAGCCTCGACCATCGGCATTCGCTCCGAACACATCGAGATAAAGGACAAGGGTGGCCTCTGGTCCGGCCCGGTGGTGCATGCGGAAATGCTGGGCTCGGACAGCTATATCTATGTCGACGTCGGCTCGGCCGAGCCGATGATCGTCCGCCAGAACGGCACCACCAGCAAGCAACTCGGCGACGTGCTCAGCCTCGCCCCAATCCCCAACGCCGTCCACCGCTTCGACGCCCAGGGCAAGCCGCTGCTGCATTAGCTTTTGGTCTTTTCGCGCGGCCCGTGCCACACATTCCGGTCATCCCAGCGTAGCCGGAACCGCCCTACCGGATCGCCTTCCCGTCCACGTCGAACAGGTGCAGCCGGTCGGCGCTGAACACCAACCCGACATTTTGCCCCACTGCCACGCTCGCCGCGTTGCCGACAATGCGCACCGTCAACACGCCGACGTTTTCGACCACCACATAGGCAAAGGTATCCGAGCCCAGCCGCTCGACCACGTCGATCTTGCCCTGCAGATGACCCTGGCTCTCGGGCGCAAGCGCGATGTCTTCCGGGCGGGCGCCGATCTTGGCGAGGTTTGCCGGCACGCTCTGCGGGACAAAACCCCGGGCGCCGGTAATGGCGATGCCCCCGTCACGCACCGCTGCCGCCATGACGTTCATCTTCGGCGAGCCGATGAACTGGGCGACGAAGAGATTGGCCGGGCGCTCATAGAGCTCCATGGGCGTGCCGACCTGCTGGATGTCGCCGCGGTCGAGCACGACGATCTTGTCGGCCAGCGTCATGGCCTCGACTTGGTCGTGCGTGACATAGACCATCGTCGCGCCGAGCCGCTGATGCAGCTTTGCGATCTCGATGCGCATTTCCACACGTAGCGCCGCGTCAAGGTTCGAAAGCGGCTCGTCGAAAAGGAAGGCGACCGGCTCGCGCACGATCGCCCGGCCGATGGCGACGCGCTGCCGCTGGCCGCCGGACAGCGCCTTGGGCTTGCGGTCCATATAGTCGTCGAGCCTGAGGATCTGGGCGACATCGTTGACCCGGCGCGTGATCTCGGCCTTGGGCAGGCGCGCCACCTCCAAGCCGAAGCTCATGTTCTGCCGCACCGTCTTGGTGGGGTACAGCGCATAGCTCTGGAACACCATGGAAAGCTGGCGGTCGGCCGGGCCGAGATTGGTCACGTCCTCGCCGTCGATGAAGATCTGACCGGCCGAGCAATCCTCAAGCCCCGCGATGAGGCGCAGCAGCGTCGACTTGCCGCTGCCCGAAGGGCCTACGAAGATGACGAACTCGCGGTCGCCGATCTCGAGGTTGACCCGATCGATGATGGTCAGAGAGCCGAAGGCTTTTTTGACGTCTTTTAGCGCGATGACGGCCACCGATTTCCCCCTTGGTCGTTCGCCTGTACCGGCGCTCTATCTCTTTGTCTGTGCACCGGAGTCGTCCGAAAAGTGGGGCCCACTTTTCGGTCCCGTGCTCTAGGCCTTGACGCTGCCCGCGCCCAGGCCGCCCTGCCAGAAGCGCTGCATGACGAGAAAGGCGAGGATCACCGGCAAGATGGAGACCAGCGCGCCCGCCATGACGACGGTGAAGAGCAATGTGCCCCCGCTCCCCTGGGTCGCCGAGGCGTACCATTGGGCGAGCCCCACGGTTACCGGGAAGTGCTCGCTCGAATTGAGCACAACCAGCGGCAGGAAATAATTGTTCCAGCTGGCAACGAACGCCAGGATCAAGACGGTGGTGAAGCCCGGCATCAGCAGCCGGAAGGCGAGGCTCGAAAAGATGTGCAACTCGCCCGCCCCATCCACGCGGCCGGCATCGATCAATTCGCTCGGAATCGCCTCGTCCACATAGACGCGCATCAGGAACACGCCCGGCGGAAACACCAGCTGCGGCAGGATCACCGACAGCGGCGTATTGAGCAGGCCGACCTTGGAGAGCAGCAGGAAGGTCGGGATAACGAGCGCCGTCTGCGGGATCATCACCGCGCCGAGCACCAGGGCAAAGAGGAATTTCTTGCCGACGAAATCATATTTCGCAAAGGCATAGCCGGCAAAGGTCGCAAACAGCGCCGCACAAACCGCCGATACCACGGAATAGTAGAAGGTGTTCCACAGCCATAGCCGGAAAATGCCGTTCTGGATGGTGAACAGGTCGCGCAGATTATCCCAAAGGTGGAAATCGCCGGCGAACCACAGCCCGAACGAGGAAAAGAGATCGGGATTGGTCTTGGTCGAGGCGGTGATCACGTACCAGATCGGCAAGAAGGTATAGACGAAATAGAGCGCCAGGACGCCGGTCAGCAGCCAGCGATTGCGACGGAAGCGGGCGGAGGTAAAATTCTTGCCGACGATGCTCACGCGCTCACCTCGATCACCGGTTCACGCCGCGATTAGCGGCCAGCATGAAGGCGTAGGAGACGATCGCCACCACCCCGCCCAGGACGAACGAGATCGCCGCCGAGTAATTGTATTGCTGGCCCGTGAAGGCGAGCGTGTAGGCGTAAAAATTTGGCGTGAAGTGGCTGTTGATGACCGTCCGCGCCAAATTGTAGATCAGATAGGGTTCCGAAAAGAGCTGCAGCGTGCCGATGATGGAAAAGATCACCGTCACGATGATCATCGGCACGATCATCGGCAGCTTTACCTTGATCGCGTAGGTGAAGGCGCTGGCGCCATCCATCATCGAGGCTTCCTCGAGATCGGTCGGGATCGCCTGCAGCGCCGCGAAATAGATGATCATGTTATAGCCCATGAACTCCCAGACCGCGATGTTGGCGAGGGCGGGAAGAATCGTGGTCGGGTTGAAAAAATCCGGCTTGGGCCAGCCAACGGCGGTCGCCAGTTGGGCGAACGGGCCATAGGCGGGGCCATACATGTAGCCCCAGAGGAGCGCCGCGATCACCGCCGGCACCGCGTAGGGAATGAAGAAGCTGATGCGGAAAAAGCTCTTGGCGTAGACGATGCCGCTGTCGAGGATGAGCGCAAACAGCAGCGCCAGCCCCAGCATTATTGGGATCTGCAACAGCCCGAACTTGAACAGAAGGATCACCCCATCCCAGAAATTGGCATCGGTGAAGGCCCGCCGGTAATTATCGAACCAGACGAACCGCGTGCCCCCCACCAGGGCCGAGCGATAAAGGCTGAGATCGAAGGCATAGAGTAGCGGGATGATGAGAAAGGCGACGAACAGGACGGCGAAGGGCAGCAGGAACAGGTAGGGGGCGATCGTCTTGTTGACGAGAACCCGGCGGCGCGGGCGTTTGGCGATGGCAGTCTCGGGCATGCTGCTGCTCCGCGCCCGGCGGCGCATTATTCCTCGCGTCCGTCAGGCCGCGCAGTTTCGATCAAGAGGCGGGCGCCACCTCCCGGATGCGGCGCCCGCCGAAGCGATCAGACGACGGTGTAGCCCTGGTCGGCCGCATAGCCGACGACGGTGGTCTGCACCCGGTCGAAGGCATCGGCGAGTGTCCCCCTGCCGCCGAGCGCAGCCGCCATCTCGTCCTGGAGCTGAGCGTTGACGTAATCCTGGAAGGGGGCGAACTCGAAGGACGGGTCGACCTGGCTCTCGGCCGCCGCAAAGATCTCGTTCACCGCCTGGCCACCGTAAAAATCGTACTTGGTGCCCATCAGTTCCTTGTCGTCGATCAAGGCCTTGACGGTGGGGAACAGGAATTCCTTCTGGTTGAAGAAGCGGGTGACGCCGTCGTCGCTGCCCATGAAGGCAGCGAAAAGGGCCGCTTCCTTGGGATGCGGGGAGGTGGTGAAGGCGGCATAGGTCGAGCCGCCCCAGTTGGAATCGACCTTGCCGCCCTTGGTCCACTGCGGCATCGGCGCCGCACGCCACTTGCCGGCGCTGTTCTTCATCGAGCCGGACATCAGCGTCGGCCCCCAGGCGGCGGTGATCCACGACGCGACGGTGCCATTATCGAAATCGGCGAACCAGTCGGTGGTCCACAGCGGCTTGCTGCTCACCGCCTTGGCATCGACCAGCTTCTGCCAATAATTGGCCCAGTCCTTGGCAATCTGGTCGTTCAGCTGGATATGGATGTTGGTGCCTTCGAGATGGAAAGGACGCCAGCCCTTCTGCCACAACACGGCCGCAACCCAGCCCGCGTCGGAGGCGCCGAAGCTGGTGAAGAAGGTGCCCGGCTTGTTCTTGGCGAGCGTCAGCGCCTGCTCGGCGAAGCCGTCCCAGGTGTCCGGCACGGTCAGCTTGTTGGCGCTGAACACGTCCTCGCGGTAGAGCAGGCCCATCGGGTGCCCGAATCCCACGGAATGCCGTAGACCTTGTCGCCCTCGCTGGCGGCCTTCCAGGTCCAGTCGACGAATTTGTCCTTGACGCTGTTGGCGCCGTTCGCCCCGAGGTCGGCAAGCACCTGCAGCGCCTTGAAGGAGGGGATGGAATTGAATTCCATCTGCGCCACGTCGGGCAGGCCCGTGCCCGCCTTGATGGCATCGCGCAGCTTCACATAGTGCGGCGGGCCCTGGCCCACATTCTGCAGGTTGACGTTGATGTAGGGGTATTTTTTCTGGAACATGTCGATGGCCTGCTGCGTGCCCGGCGTCCAGGCCCAGAAGGTCAGGTTGACGGTTTCCTGGGCGCGGGCCGGCAGGGCGGCGAGGCTCCCCAGTGCCGGGGCCGCGAGCGTGGCGCCGGCAGCTTGCAGGAAGCGTCGGCGATCCAGCCCAACAGACCCCAATAGATCTTTCTTGCCTTCTTCAGACATTACTACTCCTCCCATGACCGCCGATCCGGCAGCCAGATCCCCATTTTCCCGTCTCAAAGCGTTATCAAACGTCGGCGGGGTATTTGATCGCAGTGCACCATACGCAAATTACGCTGTCAATTGCGCCCGGTATATTCGCGACGGTCAGTAAACATCGCCGCCTTTGCTGAAAAGCGTCAGTGTACCGTCCAAGGGAAGGGGGTCGGGAAGGCTGGGAGAAGAAAACACGAGCGGGACAGGCAGAAAGGGGGCGCGCAACCGCGAACGGCCAAGCCGCGCCGCTGGGAACAAAATGACGGGCCCGCCCCAGGGAGGAAAGGCGGACCCGTTCACCTCGTGCGTCGTTCTTAGCGGTGGATGAACAACACGATGATGATCACCAACCAGAGCGGCACGCCGAGCAACCAGAGGAGTAAACCGCGACCCATTCTCGTTCTCCTTAATCAAGTTTTTGCATCAGACCTACAACGCCTCAGAAGCGCCGGAACCAGGCATCGAGGACGACCTGCTTGTCGCGATGATTGCCGCCCGCCATCGCGGCCCAATAGGCGGCAACGGCTGCAACCAGCAGCGAGGCGGCGGTGAGGAAGGCCGCGAGCACCGAGGTCTTGCGCGCCGTCTCGGCGGCGTCGACGGCCTTCTGCTTGGCCGCATCCACATTTGCGAGCACCTGATCGACGCGCTGCGTTGCCTCATTCGGCGGCAGCCCCGTCGTCCGCGCCACGACCTGCCCGAGATAGGTCTTGTCGTCGTCCGATATCGAGCCGTTGACCGCCGCATTGGCAAGAATGCGCCCCACCTCTGCCGTGGCCTGGCCGGCATTGGCGGCCGGTGCTCCACCGGGAGCGGCAGCCGGTACATTGGCCGCGGGCCGCAGCAGCGCGTCGGTGAAATAGGCGGTCGGATCAAAACCCGAGCGATTGGCGGTGGCGCCTGCGGCTGAACCTGCCGCGGTCGCGGCCATGTTGGTGGCGGTGC
Organism: Devosiaceae bacterium; assembly: GCA_035493835.1. Taxonomy (GTDB): domain Bacteria; phylum Pseudomonadota; class Alphaproteobacteria; order Rhizobiales; family Devosiaceae; genus DASZTU01. The sequence goes on along the minus strand of DATJHO010000117.1, from coordinate 16,590 downwards.
CCACGACATTGCCGATCGCGTTTGCCGCAGCACCGATGCCGCTGGTTGCGATCACCGCCCCGATCAACAGCGTGCCCGCCCAGACGATCAGCCCATGGACCCCGTCACGCAGATCGGATTCGTGCTCGGTCGCGTCGTGGATGCGCCGGCGCATGCGCCCGGCCAGATAGCCGCCGGCCATCAGGCTCGAAATCTCGACCCACAATAGCCAGCTTGCCGCGGCAATGCCGATCCAAACTGGGGAAACCCCGGTGCCCCCGCGGAAATTCGCAAAACTAAGGCCGATCGCCGACCCGAAAGTCAGCATCACCAGCGCAATTGCCGATGCGAGTAAAATCCCGGCGACAATTGCTGCCCAATCCACATAAGGCGCCTGCGCGTCGGCAGGATTCACCCGCGGCTCAGTAACAACAACCCGTTCAGTTGTAGATGGCATCGTCATTATCGTTCTCCAGCCCCAGAAGAGTTTTGTTGTTGCTTAGCGCAGGCCAAGGAATGAAAGGATTGCCATGACGATGACGACAAGCCCCACAAGATAGATTATGCCGTTCATGCTATTGTCCTCCGTTGACGCTTTCCTCCCTGAAAACATTTTCGTGAGCGCTTGGTTGCCTGTGGCGCTGCGAATCTTGTTTCTGCCGCTTGCTTCCCCCAAGGTCGCCTGGATAGCCCCGGACCGAGCATGACCGCCGACCTCGCCGCCAGCACGCCACTCAGAGTTCTGCGCCCCTGGGCGCTTCTTCTTGTCCCGGCCGCCCTGGCGCTGGCCGGGGTCCTCGTGCGCTACCTCGCCTATGTTTCGGTGACGGCCGCGCCCAGCCCCCAGGGTTTTGCGGACGCCATGTGCGTTTGGGACTGCTACTGGTATGGCGACGTTGCCCTGCACGGCTATCAGGCGCATCCCGAGCAGCTCAATTTCGGCGGCCCGGCCGGCATCGCCAATTGGGCGTTTTTTCCGCTCTATCCGATGCTCATCGCGGCGGTGGGGAAACTCGTCTCCGCAAGCCCGGCAGCGCTCGGCGGGGTGGTTTCTCCGCTGTTGGCGCTAGGCGCGGTGCTTGCCTCCTGGCCGGCGTTCGATGGCAATCGCCGGGCCTACTATCTCTTCGCCGCCCTGCTGCTGGTCGGGCCGTTCAGCTTCTATTTTGCGAGCCTTTATTCCGAGAGCCTGTTTCTGCTGCTGACGGTGTTGGCCTTCGTCGCGCTGGCGCGGCGTCGCTATGTTGCCGCCGGGATCTTCGGGACGCTGCTCTCGGCGACCCGTACGGTCGGCGTGCTGTTCGTGTTCGCCATTCTCGCCGAGGCCCTGATCGAGTTCCGCGCGCGCCGCCTCGGGCCGGCCGCCATGCTCCGCGAACTGCTCAGGCGGCCCGATATCATCCTCGGCATATTCCTCGTGCCGCTCGGCCTTTTCGCCTTCATGGCCTGGCTCCACCTTGCGACCGGGGATGCGCTCGCCTTCGCCCACATCCAGCGCGCCTGGGACCGCGAGATCGTCAACCCGGCTTCGGCCTTGTGGTTTGCGCTGACCTCACCCGGCGGCCAGACGCGCGATCCCGTGATCCTGGCCTTCGCCGGCATCGGTGGCCTACTGCTGTGCGGCGCCCTGTTCTGGCGGCGACAAATCCCGGCCGCCGTCTTTTGCACCCTCTGCCTCGTGCTGGCGCTTACCAACGGTGTCGAATCGATGTTGCGCTTCGTGGCGGCGCTCGCCCCGCTCGGCATCGTGCTCGCCCAAATCCTTTCGCGCTGGCCCTGGCTGTCCTGGCTCAGCTTCGTGGTGTTCGTGGTGCTCGATTTCGCCTGGACCATCAGCTGGATCCATCAGCAGGGAGCGCTGATGTGACCGCGGCCAAGAATTTTCTCTGGCTCCCGATCGTGCTCGTCGCCGGGTTCGAGCTTTACGCGGCCAGCCTCGTTCTCCGGCCGAACGTCGATGCAACCTACCGCGCCTATTTCATCGACAAGACCTCGGATTGCTGGCCGCACGTCACGCCGGCCCCCTATGAGCTGGGGAAGGACTTGTCCTTCACCGAGGGTGCGCCGAACCTCTTCTTCCCCAACAAGGGCTGCGGCTGGTTTTACCCGAACGCCAAAGGCACCTGGAGCTATGGCCCGTTCAGCACCATGCTGTTCCGGTTCCCGGGCGAGGATTTACCGCTGACGTTGACGATCAACGCTGGCGCGATGGTGGATGCCGCGCATCCGAACCAGCGAGTGGAGGTGTCGGCGAACGGGACGAAACTCGGGACGCTGAGTTTTGGCAGCATGGAGCCGGAGGTGAGGACGGTTTCCATTCCGGCGGAGCTGGGCAAGACCGGCAGCCTCGATTTGCGGTTCGATTTTCCTGATGCGCGCTCGGGCAAAGAGCTTGGGCCGAACGAGGACGCGCATCTCAGGGCGATCCGGTTCGTGTCGATGAAGATCGACAAGAGTTGAGTCTAGCGGAAGTAGGAACAACCTCCGCCCGGCTGCCGCCCCGCCCCTGAAGGGAGAGGGGATCCTGTGGCATCGCGGTGCAGGCATCGGCCCCCTCCCCTCGAGGGCAGGGGTGGGTTGTTCCCTTCAACAGGCCGGATCAGGCTAGAAATCAAAAAAAGGAGGCAGTTCCCCGCCTCCCCAACTTCCCCGCGTCGACCGACGCCTACATCTTCACCTTGTCGGTGATCTCGTGCGTGAAGGCGCCCGCGTCTGGTTGCTTGGTGATGGCCGGGTTGGAGTCGCTCTTGGCGGCCGAGAGCAGCGTATCGACGGTTTGCTTGTAGTCGGCTTCATTCAGCGCGGCATTGCCGGGATCGACCAGCTTGGCGATTTCGCCCATCATGTATTTCTGGTGATCGAGGGTCGCGGCGCCCGAGTCATCGGCATCGACCACGATCTGGGCGGCCTCGTCCGGGTGGGCCACGGCGTATTCCCAGCCCTGCATCGAAGCCTTGACGAACCGCGCCATCTTGTCGGCGAAGGCCGGGTCCTTGAGCTTGTCCTGCATGACATAGAGGCCGTCCTCGAGCATGCCGACGCCCTCGTCCCGATAGTTGAAGACTTTCAGTTCATCCGGCTTCAGCCCGGCGTCGAGCACCTGGCCATATTCGTTGTAGCTCATGGTCGAGATGCAGGCGGCCTGCTTCTGGATCAGCGGGTCGACGTTGAAATTCTGCTTCAAGACGTTGACGCCGTCGGCCCCGCCATTGGTCGGCAGGTTGAGCTTGGCCATCCAGGCATAGAACGGATACTCGTTGCCGAAGAACCAGACGCCGAGCGTCTTGCCCTTGAAGTCGGCGGTGGAGCTGATGCCCATATCCTTGCGGCAGGTCAGCAGCAGGCCCGAAGCCTTGAAGGGCTGGGCGATGTTGACCAGCGGCACCCCCTTTTCGCGGGCGGCAAGCGCTGCGGCCAGCCAATCGACGATGACATCGGCGCCGCCGCCGGCAATCACCGTCTCCGGCGCGATATCCGGCCCGCCCGGCTTGATGGTAACGTCGAGATTGGCGTCCTTGTAGAAGCCCTTCGCCTGGGCGACGTAGTAGCCGGCGAACTGTGCCTGGGCCACCCATTTGGTCTGCAGAGTCACAGCATCGGCCGCATGAGCGGCGCCTACGCTTCCGGCGAGTACGGCGCCGAGCATGGCGGTAGACAGAAGTCTTTTCATTCCCGTTTCTCCCTGATGACTTACGCCCGCCCACCACGGACGGACGGATGCCAGAACGTGACGGCGCGCTCGATGAGCGCCACCACGCCATAGAAGGCGGATCCCGCAATCGCCGCTACGGCGATTTCCGCCCAGACCATGTCGACGTTCAAACGTCCGACCTCGGTCGATATCCGGAACCCCATTCCCACCACTGGGGTGCCGAAGAACTCCGCAACGATCGCCCCGATCAACGCCAGCGTGGAGTTGATTTTCAGGGCGTTGAATATGAACGGCGCCGCCGCCGGCAGGCGCAGCTTGAACAGCGTCTGCCAATAGCTCGCCGCATAGGTGCGCATCATGTCGCGTTCCATGCTGCCTGAGGCGGCAAGGCCCGCGACCGTGTTCACCAGCATGGGAAAGAAGGTCATGATGACCACGACCGCCGCCTTGGACGGCCAGTCGAAGCCGAACCACATCACCATGATCGGGGCGATGCCCACCATAGGCAGCGCCGAAACGAAGCTGCCGAGCGGCAGCAGCCCCCGCTTGAGGAAGTTCGAGCGGTCGATGGCGATGGCAACGACAAAGCCGAGCCCGCAGCCCAGCGCGTAGCCGATCAGCACGGATTTGATAAAAGTCTGCTGGAAGTCCGCAGCGAGCACCGGAATATTGGCAATGATCCGCGCCCAGATCGCCGAAGGCGGCGGCAGGATGACGAACGGCACGCCGCCGCCGCGCGTCCCCGCCTCCCAGACCAGCAGCACGGCGGCCCCGAACATCAGCGGGATCAGCAGCCCTGCAACATCGCCCTCGATCCGGTTCTCGCGGACATATTGAGACAGCCGTTCGGCAAACAGCCACGCCAGCCCCCAGGCGGCAAGCAGCGTCAGCCAGAATCCGGGCCCCGCGCTGTCGATGCGATCGAGCCCGAACAGCAGCACGATGCCGCCACAGACCGCGAGCAGGCCGACGAGCCCCGGATGAATGCGCGTCCTGAAGGCGAGGAGGGCGAGGAAGGTTAGCCCGAGGAAAATGCCGAGCGCGGGAAAATTCCAGGGCGTGACCATGGCGGCCCCGCTGCTGCCGAACGGCATCGCCAGCGCCAGGAGGCAAAGCCCGCCAATTACCATCGCGAGGTAATATTGCAGCTGGGTCATGGCCGTGCCCCCATGCGGCGGACCACGAGTTTTTCCATTACTCCCACGGCGATGACCAGGAGGCCGGCGAGGATCGCGGCCGCCAGCAGCGCCGACCAGATCTGCACCGTCTGCCCATAATAGGAGCCGCCGAGCAGCCGCGCGCCCAGGCCCGCCACCGCCCCGGTCGGCAGTTCGCCGACGATCGCCCCGACAAGGCTTGCCGCCACCGCGACCTTCATCGAGGCGAAGAGATAGGGCAGGGCGATCGGCCAGCGCAGCTTCCAGAACGTCTGGGGCCGACTGGCGTTATAAGTGCGCAAGAGGTCGAGCTGCAGCGCCTCGGGGCTCCGAAACCCCTTTACCATGCCGACGACCACCGGAAAAAAGCTCAGATAGGTCGAAACCAGCGCCTTGCTGACCAGCCGCGCGGAGTCCCCGGTGAGGTGAAAACTGTTGCCGATCAGATTGTCCCCGGTGAGCACATTATATGTCACCACCACGAAGACCGGCGCCAACGCCACGATCGGGATGGTCTGGCTGGCGATGATCCAGGGCATCAGCGAGCGGTTGGAGGCGTCATTGTGAACGATCAGCACCGCCAGCACGATGCCGAGCACGGTGCCCGTGGCAAAGCCCAAAAGCGTCGCCGAAAGCGTTACCCAGGCATGATAAAGTAAGCTGCGCTTGGAGCTGGGGGCGACCTCAAAAGTCGATTTCCAGAAATCGATCAGCACCTGGTGCGGCGAAGGGAGCTGCGGCCGGCTTTCGTTCCAGGTGTCGAGCACCAATTGCCAGGGGGTGAACGCAATATGGTCGCGTGCGTAGGTATCGAGCTGCACCGGCGCATTGAGCAGGATCGCGCCGAGATACCAGATGACCAGCAGGGCCAGCAGCACGACGATAATGGGCACCGCGCTGCCTTTGCCCATCGGCTAAACCTCGTAGCTGTGGCCGGCCCGGAGGCCGTCGCGCACCCGGTGGGCGATAGCCAGGAATTCCGGCGTCTCGCGAATCTCGAGCGGCCGTTCGTGCGGCAACGTGGATTCAATGATGTCGGTAACCCGGCCCGGCCTGGGGCTCATCACCACGATCTTGGTCGAGAGATAGACCGCCTCGGGAATTGAATGGGTCACGAAGGCGATGGTCTTTTGCGTTCGCTTCCAGAGTTTGATGAGCTCGGAATTGAGGTGGTCGCGGACGATTTCGTCGAGCGCGCCGAACGGTTCGTCCATCAGCAGCAGGTCGGCATCGAACGCCAGCGCGCGAGCAATCGAGGCGCGCTGCTGCATGCCGCCCGAAAGCTGCCAGGGATATTTTTTCTCAAAACCGTCGAGATTGACCAGCTCCAGCGTTTCCTTGATCCGCTTGCGCTTTTCGGCGTCGGAAAAGCCGATGATTTCCAGCGGCAGCGCCACGTTCTTTTCGATGGTGCGCCACGGATAGAGGGCCGGCGCCTGGAACACATAGCCATAAGCGCGCTTCACCCGCGCCTCGCTCGGGGTCATGCCGTTGATCTCGATGCTGCCAGCCGTGGGTTGTTCGAGATCGGCGATGACCCGCAACAATGTCGTCTTGCCGCAGCCCGATGGCCCGATGAAGGAGACGAACTCGCCCTTGTTGATCTGAAGATTGACGTCGGAGAGCGCGTTGACCGGCCCGTCACCGGTCTGAAAGGCGAGGCTCAGTGCTCTAGCCAAAACGACGGCCGCCGCCGGATTGCTCTCCGGCGCGGAAGGGGGGGACGCAAACTGGGGTTTTGGGTCGACCGTCGTGTCGGCTATCTGAGTTCTCCAGCAGTTTCAATGCCGTGCAGCATATGGTCGCGTGTCGGCGGCGCAAGTTCAATCTCGTTCGGTGCGGCGGGATCGGGAGCGGTTCCCGGCGCTTGTTGCGCGCTGAGCTGGTTCGATGCCGCGGCGGCAGCACCTCTTGTTCCTCTCCCCGTCGGGGACGGGTCGGCCGGCGCGAAGCGCAGGCCGGGTGAGGGGGCCTTGGCCAAACACGCAAGCATGCTGGATCACACCCCCGTCGCCGGTATCCCCGTGCGCTCGATCTTGCGCGGGGCGGTGATTTCCTTCCAGGAGGATAGGGCGCGGTTGACCGGGTTCTTGGCCTCGCGGGCGACGAACTGGCCGTGGCCGGGTTTTGCATCGACCGCGCTTTCGGTCACCGCCACCTCGCCGCGCGTCAAAACGAACCGCGGCAGCCCCTCAACCTCAAATCCCTCGAACACGTTGTAATCGATCACCGATTGCTGCGCCTTGGCCGAGATGGTCTTTTTCCGCTTCGGGTCCCAAACGACCAGGTCGGCATCGGCGCCAACCATCACCGCCCCCTTCTTGGGATAAAGATTGAGAATCTTGGCGATGTTGGTGGAGGTCACCGCCACGAACTCTTCCTTGGTCAGCCGGCCGGTGGCGACGCCCTTGGTCCAGAGTATCGGCAGCCGGTCCTCGAGCCCGCCCGTCCCGTTCGGGATTTTTGCAAAATTGCCAAGCCCCGCGCGCTTCTGCTCGGTGGTGAAGGCGCAATGGTCGGTCGCGACCACCGAGAGCGAGCCCGACTGCAGTCCGGCCCAGAGCGAATCCTGATGCTGCTTGTTGCGGAAGGGCGGGCTCATCACCCGGCGCGCCGCATAGTCCCAGTCGCTGTTGAAATATTCGGTCTCGTCGAGCGTCAAATGCTGGATCAGTGGCTCGCCGTAGACGCGCATGCCCTTGGCCCTGGCCCGGCGGATCGCCTCATGGGATTCTTCGCAGGAGACGTGAACCACATAAAGCGGCACGCCGGCCATGTCGGCGATCATGATGGCGCGGTTGGTGGCCTCGCCCTCAACCTCCGGCGGCCGCGAATAGGCGTGCGCCTCCGGCCCGTTATTGCCGGCATCGAGCAGCTTTTGCGTCATCGCGGCGACCACGTCGCCGTTCTCAGCGTGAACGAGCGGTAGCGCGCCGAGTTCGGCGCAGCGCTGGAACGACGAAAACATCTCGTCGTCGTTCACCATCAGCGAGCCCTTATAGGCCATGAAATGCTTGAACGAGGTGATGCCGCGATCCACCACCTGCGCCATCTCCTCCCAAACTTGCTTGTCCCACCAGGTGATCGCCATGTGGAACGAGAAATCGGTCGAAGCTTTTGAGGTCTTGTTGTCCCACATCTGCAGCGCTTCGAGCAGCGACTGATTTGGAGAGGGCAAGCAGAAATCGACCACCATGGTGGTGCCGCCCGCCAGCGCCGCCCGCGTGCCGGATTCGAAATCGTCGGCCGAGTACGTGCCCATGAACGGCATTTCGAGATGCGTGTGCGGATCGATGCCGCCCGGCATCACATAGCAGCCGGTCGCATCCAGCACCTGATCGCCGGCAAGATTACCGCCGATCTCGACGATCGCGCCGTCCTCGATCCTGACATCCGCCTCGTAGGAGAGATCGGCGGTAACGACGGTGCCGCCCTTTATGACCTTGCTGCTCATTGTTCTTGTCCCTCCTGTAAATTCAATCACTTAACAATGCTGGATCGGGCGGCGCTCGGTGCTCATCCCTCAAACTCCCGGTCCGTACGCGGCGCATCCGGCAATTGATCATCCAGCGATTGGCGATAGCGGACGCAGCCGCGCATGAATTGAGGCCATGTCGGCACGACCGGACCGCCGGGCGCCGGGTCCGGCAGCAGCGCCCACATGTCGGGGTGATGCCAGCAAAGCTCATGTTCCGACGCGTCGCGGTGCGTACGGATCGCCTGGCGCATGGCGCGCGCGGCGGCCAGCAGCGTCGGCTGGTCCATGGCATCGAGGTCTGCGTCGGGGTCGGGCATCACTCCACAATCTCCGCCGTTTCGAGCACCGCGCGCAGCAGCACGTCGGCGCCGGCCGCGGCCCATTCCTTGGAGATGGATTCGGCCTCGTTATGGCTGAGCCCGCCTACGCACGGGCACATCACCATCGTCGTGGGCGCAACCTTCGCCGCCCAGCAGGCGTCGTGCCCGGCGCCCGAAATGAGGTCCATGTGGCTGTAGCCGAGGTCTTCGGCAGCTTTTCGCACCCGCGAAACCAGCGTGGGATCGAAGCTGACAGGGTCGAAATGCCCGACCGCCTCGACCGCATAGCCCACGCCGAGTTCCCCGCAGATCTTTGCCGCTTCCGCCTCGATGCGCCCCCGCATGCCATCGAGCTTTGCCTGGTCGGGTGAGCGGATGTCGACGGTGAACACCACTTTTCCGGGCAGCACGTTGCGCGAATTGGGGCTGAAGAACACCTGCCCCACGCCGCCCACGGCGCCGGGCTGGGCCTCCATCGCCACGGCCTGCACCATTTCCACAATCCGCGCCATGGCCAGCCCGGCATTGACGCGCATGGTCATCGGCGTCGAGCCGGTATGCGCCTCGCGCCCGGTTAGGGTGAACTCCAGCCACCACAGGCCCTGGCAGTGGGTCACTACGCCGATCTGTTTGTCCTCGGCCTCAAGGATCGGGCCCTGCTCGATGTGGTATTCGAAATAGGCGTGCATCTTGCGATCGCCGACTTTTTCGTCCCCGACCCAGCCGATGCGCTTCAACTCATCCCCAAACGTCTTTCCGTCCGCGTCCTTGCGGCCATAGGCATAGTCGAGGGTGAGCTGCCCAGCAAAGACGCCCGAGGCGAGCATCGCCGGCGCGAAGCGGGCGCCCTCCTCATTGGTCCAGTTGGTGACGACGATGGGGTGCTTTGTCTTGATCCCGAGATCGTTGAGCGTACGCACCAGTTCGAGGCCCGAGAGCACGCCCAACACGCCATCATAGCGCCCGCCGGTCGGCTGCGTGTCGAGGTGGCTGCCGACATAGACGGGGAGCGCCTCGGGGTCCGTCCCCTCGCGCCGCATGAACATGGTGCCCATCTGATCGACGCCCATGCTGAGCCCGGCCGCCTCGCCCCATTTCTGGAACAGTGCCCGGCCTTCCTTATCGGCATCCGTCAGTGTCTGCCGATTGCTCCCCCCGGCAATCCCCGGCCCGATCTCGGCCATCTCATGGATGGAACTCCAGAGCCGGTCGCCATTGATGCGGAGATTTTTGCCGGGTGCAGGCATGTTGTTACTCTTTCGCAGGGCTTGCCGCAGCGTCCCCTCGCCCCTCTGGGGAGAGGGTGGCCGGAGCGAAGCGGAGGTCGGGTGAGGGGTTGCCTTCCAGCACCATGCTGAGGGCTATCCAGCAGCCTTCGAGGTTTTGAAGGATGTCGTTGTTCCAGAAACGGAGCACCGAATAGCCGCGCATGTTCAGGAACGCCGTTCTATGCGCGTCGGCCTCAGAGTCGGCATGCTGGCCGCCATCGGCTTCCACGATCAGCATCCTTTCCCGGCAGACGAAATCCGCTACGTATCGGCCGATCGGGTGTTGCCGCACGAATTTGGCCTCGGTCATCGAGCGGTTGCGCAGCATGTTCCAAAGACGACGTTCGGCGTCGGTCTCATTCCGGCGCAGCTTCCGGGCTTTTACCACCCCACCGGCAGTGAGCTTGGCTCCCCTCACCCTGACCCTCTCCCCGGAGGGGTGAGGGGACGATGGGGCCGCGGACGTTCCGCTATTCTCCCGCGCTTCGGCCCCAAAGCCCCCTCGCCCCTCCGGGGAGGGGGCTGGGGTGAGGGGGCCGGGTGCGCAGGAGCTTGGGGCCATCTTCTACTTCATGCTCGGGAAGGTGAACTCGGCCCCCGACTTGATCCCCGCCGGCCAGCGCGTCGTCACGGTTTTGAGCCGTGTGTAAAAATGCACGCCCTCGGGTCCATAAATCGCGTGGTCACCGAAGAGGCTCCGCTTCCAGCCGCCAAAGCTGTGATAGGCCACCGGCACCGGGATCGGCACGTTGATGCCGACCATGCCGACTTCGATCTTGTCGGCGAACGCCCGGGCGGCGTCGCCGTCGCGGGTGAAGATGGCGGTGCCGTTGGCGTATTCGTGGCCGTGGATCAGATCGACCGCATCGTCGAAGGATTTTGCCCGGACCACCGAGAGGACAGGGCCAAAAATCTCGTCCTTGTAGATGGTCATGTCGCGGGTGACATGGTCGAACAGCGTGCCGCCGAGATAATAACCGTTTTCGTAGCCTTGCAGCGCGAACCCACGCCCGTCGACCACCAGTTCCGCGCCTTGCTCGACGCCCTTGTCGATATAGCCGACGATCTTGTCGCGCTGCATCTTGGAGACGATCGGGCCCATCTCGGCGTCCTTGTCGGTCGCCGGCCCGATTCTCAGGCTTTCCACCCGCGGTTTCAGCGCCGCAACCAGCGCGTCGGCGGTTTTTTCACCCACCGGCACCGCGACCGAAATCGCCATGCAACGCTCGCCGGCCGAGCCATAGCCTGCGCCCATCAGCGCGTCGGCGGCCTGGCCCATGTCGGCGTCCGGCATGATGATCATGTGGTTCTTGGCGCCGCCCAGCGCCTGCATGCGCTTTCCCGCCTGGGTGCCACGCCGGTAGACATATTCGGCGATCGCGGTCGAGCCGACAAAGCTCACCGCCTTGATGTCCGGGTGATCGAGGATGGCGTCGACCGCCTCCTTGTCGCCATGGACGACATTGAGCACGCCCGGCGGGAGCCCCGCTTCCATGAACAGGTTCCAGGCGAACAGCGAGGCCGAGGGGTCACGCTCCGACGGCTTCAGGATAAAGGAATTGCCGCAGGCGATCGCCGCCGGATACATCCACATCGGCACCATGGCGGGGAAATTGAATGGCGTGATGCCGGCTACCACGCCGAGCGGCTGCCGGTCGGAATAGGTGTCGATGTTCGGCCCGACATTGCGCGAGAACTCGCCTTTCAGGAGTTGCGGAATGCCGCAGGCGAAATCGACGCAATCGATACCGCGCGCGACTTCACCCAGCGCATCGTCATGTACCTTGCCGTGCTCCCTGGAGATCTCGCGGGCGAGGTCGTCGGCGTAGCGGTCGAGCAGTTCCTTGAACCGGAACATCACCCGGGCGCGCTTCATCGGCGTCGTCGCCCCCCAGGCGATCTGCGCCTCCTTGGCGGAGGCGACGGCCGCGTTGATCTCGTCGTTCGTCGAGAGCGGCAGTTCCGCCGTCTGCTCGCCCGTTGCCGGGTTGAACACCGGGCTCTTCCGCGTCGAGGCGGAAATATAGCGCTTACCGGCGACGGCGTTTTCGATAGTCAGCATTCTTGTTCTCCAGCCGGGGCGTCCGGCACCAAGCGAGGCTACTCCAGCGTTTTCAGAATCCCGGCTAGCGTCTCGACGATTTGATCAATGTGCTGTTTTTCGACGATAAGCGGCGGCGACAGCGCGATGATGTCGCCGGTGGTGCGAATGAGCACGCCCTGCTCGAACGCCTTGAGAAACGCCGAGAATGCCCGCTTGGTCGGCGAGCCGGCGATCGGCTCAAGCTCGATCGCGCCGACAAGGCCGATATTGCGGATATCGATGACGTGCGGCAGTCCCTTCAGCGAGTGGAGCGCATCAGCGAAGTAGGGGGCAAGCTCCGCGCCACGGGTAAGCAGGCCCTCTTCCTTGTAGGTTGCGAGCGTGCCGAGGCCCGCCGCGGCGGCCATCGGATTGCCCGAATACGTATAGCCGTGGAAGAACTCGATGGCGTGTTCCGGTCCGTTCATGAAAGCGTCGTGGATTTCGCTGGTGACGATCACCGCGCCCATCGGAATAACACCGTTGGTGAGGCCCTTGGCGGTGACAAGGATATCCGGGGTGACGCCGAAATAGTCCGCCGCGAACGGGGTGCCGAGGCGCCCATAGCCGGTGATCACCTCGTCGAAGATCAGCAGGATGCCGTGCTTTTTGGTGATGTCGCGCAGCTTCTGCAGATAACCCTTTGGCGGAATCAACACGCCGGTCGAGCCGGCGACGGGTTCCACGATCACCGCCGCGATGGTCGAGGGATCGTGCAGCGTCACGATGCGCTCGAGCTCGTCGGCCAGCTCCGCCCCATGCTCCGGCACACCCCGGGTAAACGCGTTCTTGGCGAGGTTATGGGTGTGCTGCAGATGGTCGACGCCGGTCAGCAGCGTGCCAAACATTTTTCGGTTGGAAACGATGCCGCCCACCGAGATGCCGCCGAAATTCACCCCGTGATAGCCGCGCTCGCGCCCGATCAGGCGAAAACGGCTGCCTTCGCCCTTCACCCGCTGATAGGCGATCGCCAGCTTCAGCGCGGTGTCGACGGATTCCGAGCCGGAATTTGTGTAGAGCACGTGGTCGAGCCCTTCGGGCGTGATCTCGACGATGCGGTTGGCGAGCTCGAACGCCTTGGGGTGCCCCATCTGGAACGCCGGCGCGTAGTCGAGTTCGGCCGCCTGGTGCTGGATCGCCTCGACAATTTTGGGCCGGCAATGGCCGGCATTGACGCACCAGAGCCCGGCAGTACCGTCCAACACCTCGCGACCCTCGGTCGTCGTATAGTGCATGTCTCTGGCGCTGGCGAACATCCGCGGCGCCTTCTTGAACTGCCGATTGGCAGTGAACGGCATCCAGAACGCGTTCAGATCGTTCGGCGCGACGTTAGGACGATTGGACACCGGTTGCTCCTGGTCGTGTTGTTGAGTTTGTGGTCAGCTTGTTGTCACTTGACGAGTGGATCGATTATTCGGATTTTTGACCAATTGGAAAAACGTTAGCACTCCCATGCCGCCGATCAAGGCAAAAAATTCGGGGAGTGCCGGAGGGACGATTTGGCGGAAGCAGGCCCGACGGTCGCGCGGCAACGGCCGACAACACGCATTCAGCGCGAAAAGCGGGACCGGATCCTGGAGGCGGCGCTGGACGTCTTTTCCGTCCACGGCTTTCGCGGTTCGACAATCGACCAGATCGCCGAGTCAGCCGGGATGAGCAAACCCAACCTGCTCTATTATTTTCCGCGCAAGGAGGAGATCCACAAGCGGCTGATCGCGGCACTGCTCGACATGTGGCTGGCGCCGCTGCGCGAGATCGACGCCGAGGGCGACCCCATCCCCGAGATCCGCTCCTATATCCGCCGCAAGCTGGAGATGGCGCGCGATTTTCCGCGCGAAAGCCGGCTCTTCGCCAACGAGATGCTGCAGGGGGCGCCGCGCACGGTCGACTTGCTCGAGGGCGAGCTCAAAGCGCTGGTCGATGAAAAGGCCGGGGTGCTGCTGGTCTGGATGGAGCAGGGCAAGATCATTCGCACCGACCCCTATCACCTGATCTTTTCGATCTGGGCGACCACCCAGCACTACGCCGATTTCGACGTGCAGGTCCGCGCGGTGCTGGGCAAGAGCCGCGGCGGCGAGGGCCGCTTCGAAGACGCCGCGCGGTATTTGGAGCAGCTTTTTCTCTACGGGCTGCTGCCGAAGCGAGGGTAGCTTGTTTCTGTTGGGGAAGGGGGAGGCCCCCTCACCGGGTCCTACCGGACCCACCGCTCCCCCCAGGGAGCGGAAGGGCAAGGCCGTGCCACATCGTCCCCTCTCCCTTGGGGGAGAGGGTGGGGTGAGGGGGCCTTGGTCGCGAGCACGAACCGGGGCGCTCTATTCCCCCTCATACGTAACCCCCATTTCCTTGAGCGCGCGCCAGGCTACCCGGCAATGCTGGGGGCGATGCCCCGGCACCAACAAGTCAAAAGTGTTGGGAATGCCGGTGACGGTTGCCACTTCCAGCTTGGCGCCGGTGTCCGAGACGTTGCGCACGATGCAGGGCCGGACCGAGCGGCCGCCGCCAAAGGCAATCGTGGCTTCGATATTGGTGTTCCGCCGCGGCGCCAGCCGCCGTTCGAGACGCAAGTTCACGAGGATCGGGTACCTTTTGGTCAGACTCCCTGAAGGGCCTACTCCGTCAGGGTTCCTCAACGGCTAACCGGTTGCGTACGAGTCTCGGCATTGGCCTGCGGCGGGATGGCGGCTGTGTTGGGCGCGACCGGCGCTCTTTACATGGCGTTCCCGATTATCGCCAACAGGCCGCCGGCAAGGGTGATGTTAACCAGCGTCAGGTAGAAATGCGGGTCACGCGCCTTGCCGGAAAACATCAGGAAATTGTGGAACAGTTCCGTCGCCGCCACCAGGAAGACGATCAGCGCCATCGCTCCAGGTACCACCCAGAAGCCGAAGATCAGTGAAAGGCCGCCCAGCAACTGGATGGCAAAACCGATCGCGGTCACCGGCGCCGGCAGCTTCCAGCCATAATTGGTGGCCTGAGCCTTGCGCTCGTTGAAGTGCATAAAATTACGGATGCCGGCGATCAGGAAAAAGGCGCCAAAAATTACGCGCCCAATGATGATCAGTGTTACGGCAGCGGTCACGGCGACATCCCCCTGAGTTTGCTCTCGGGAGGTGAGTAGCGGATCTGGCAGGAAGTGGGAAGTGCGGGAGGGGTAGCCACGCGCACCTGTGCCGAGCTATTCCGCCGGCTCGACCGCCTTCACCGCCATCGGGTTGCTCGGGTGCGTGGTCCAGTTGGCGTAGTCGGGGGAGACCACTTTTCCCGTGCGCGCGTCGATTGCGCCGGCCGGCAGCGGTTCCATGGTGATGCAGTTTTCGACCGGGCACACTTCGACGCAGAGATTGCAGCCGACGCACTCGTCGTCCATCACCTCAAAATGCCGCTTGCCGTCCTTTTCCTTCATGATCGCCTGGTGCGAGGTATCCTCGCAGGCGATGTGGCAGCGGCCGCAGGAGATGCAGAGGTCCTGGTTGATCTTCGCCTTGGTGACGTAGTTGAGGTTGAGATACTGCCAGTCGGTGACGTTGCGGACCGCGCGGCCGGTAAAATCCTCCAGCGTTGCATGCCCCTTCTCATCCATCCAGTTGGAGAGGCCCGAGATCATTTCCTCGACGATCTTGAAGCCATAGGTCATGGCCGCCGTGCAAACCTGGACATTGCCGGCGCCGAGCGCCATGAACTCCGCCGCGTCGCGCCAGGTGGTGATGCCGCCAATGCCCGAGATCGGCAGCCCAAAGGTTTCGGGATCACGGGCGATCTCCGAAACCATCGAGAGCGCAATCGGCTTCACCGCCGGCCCGCAATAGCCGCCATGCGTGCCCTTGCCGTCGATCGAAGGCTCGGGCGAGAACGTATCGAGGTTGACCGAGGTGATGGAATTGATCGTGTTGATCAGCGACACCGCATCGGTGCCGCCGTGCTTGGCCGCGCGGGCCGGGCGGCGGATATCGCTGATGTTTGGCGTCAGCTTGGTGATCACCGGCATGCGCGTGTACATCTTGCACCAGCGCACGACCATTTCGACGTATTCGGGCACCTGGCCCACCGCCGAGCCCATGCCGCGCTCGCTCATGCCATGCGGGCAGCCAAAATTGAGCTCGATGCCGTCGGCGCCGGTCTCTTCCACCAGCGGCAGGATCGCCTTCCAGCTTTCTTCTTCGCACGGCACCATGATCGAAGCGACGAGGGCCCGGTCGGGCCAACGCATCTTGACGGCCTTCATCTCCTGAAGATTGAGCTGCAGCGGTCGGTCGGTGATCAGCTCGATATTGTTGAAGCCGAGCAATCGCCGGTCATTGCCCCAGATGGCGCCGTAGCGCGGGCCGTTGACATTGACCAGCGGCGGGCCTTCCTCGCCGAGGGTCTTCCACACGACCCCGCCCCAGCCCGCCTTGAAGGCGCGCTCGACATTGTACGCCTTGTCGGTCGGCGGCGCCGAAGCCAGCCAGAACGGGTTCGGCGACTTGATGCCGACGAAATTGTTGCGAAGGTCAGCCATGGAGTCCTCCCGATGTGGTGGATAGGCTTGAAGAGGCCCCCTCATCCGGCGCTTCGCGCCACCTTCTCCCACGAGGGGAGAAGGAAGAAGAGGTGTAGCGGATTTCCCTCTCCCCTCGCGGGAGAGGGTCCGGCAGGGGGTGAGGGGGACTTTGC
>DATJHO010000116.1:0-9027 GCA_035493835.1 Devosiaceae bacterium | reverse complement strand
ACGCAGAGCAGCGCCTCCTCGTCGTCCTGGCGCGTATAGGCGAGGATGCCGTCGGGTGCATCCAGCAGCGTGATCGAGCCCTTGCTCAGGGCCGGGTGCCGCTTGCGGAAGGCGAGCATCGCCCGGTAGTGCTCGAGCACGGAGTTGTTGGCCTTGAGCTGTTCGTCCACCGCCTTGGGCAGGTGGTCGGCGGGCACCGGCAGCCACGAGCGCGGCGCGGTCGTGAACCCGCCAAGGTGCGCCGCCGCAATCCAAACCATCGGCGTGCGGCAACCATCGCGCCCCTTGAACTCCGGCCAGAATTCGATGCCGTAGGGATCCACCAGATCCTCGAAGGCGAGATGGGCCTCGGTCAGGCCCAGTTCCTCGCCCTGGTAGAGACAGACCGAGCCCTTCATCGAAAGGATCACCGTTGCGGCCAGTCGGGCGACGGCATCCTGATGCTCGTAGGTCGCCCAACGGCTGATATGCCGCACCACGTCATGGTTCGAGAACGCAAGGCATAGCCATCCATTGGGCGCCGCTGCCTCGCTGGCCGCAATCGAGCTCTTGAAATGCTGCGAGGTGAAGCTGCCGCCGAGGTAATCGAAAGTATAGGCCATGTGCAGCTTGTCGCTGCCCGAGGTGTACTGGCTCATGATCTCGAGCTGGCGCTGCGCGTCGCCGATCTCGCCCACCGTGGTGCTGCCGGGATACTGGTCCAAGAGGTGCCGGAGCCGCTGCAGGAACACCACGTTTTCGGGCTGGCTCTTGTCGTAGATGTGTTCCTGGAAATTGTAGGGGTTCACCGCCGGGGCGGTCGTCGAGTTGAACTCCTCCGGCCGGATCGGCGGATTGGCCTCCAGCTTCAGCGAGTGAAAGTAGAAATTCACCGTATCCAGCCGAAAACCATCGACGCCGCGCTCGAGCCAGAAGCGCATCGTATCGAGATGCGCGTCCTGCACTTCGAGGTTGTGGAAGTTGAAATCGGGTTGCGAGACCAAAAAATTGTGCAGGTAATACTGCATGCGCCTTGCGTCCCACGCCCAGGCCGAGCCGCCGAAGATGGAGAGCCAATTATTGGGCGGCGTGCCGTCCGGCTTGGCATCGGCCCAGACATACCAATCCGCCTTGGGATTGGTGCGGTTCGAGCGGCTCTCGGCGAACCAGGGATGCTTGTCGGATGAGTGGGAGATCACCTGGTCGATGATCACCTTGAGTTTCAGCGTGTGCGCCTTCTGCACCAGCCGGTCGAAATCGCCCAGCGTGCCGAAGACCGGATCGATGTCTCGATAGTTTGAGACGTCGTAGCCGAAATCCTTCATCGGCGAAGTGAAAACCGGCGACAGCCAGATCGCATCGACGCCGAGATCGGCAACATATTCAAGACGCTCGGTTACGCCGACGAGATCGCCGACGCCGTCCCCGTTATGATCCTGAAACGACCGCGGATAGATCTGGTAGATTACCGCCCCTCGCCACCAATCTATGTCTTTGTCTGGATGCTCGGCCTGCATGGTCTCGGTCATCGGCAGGCTGGAATTCATATACTCATTCCTCGGTATTCGAAGAGGCGCAATTGCGACGATCAAAGCGCTTTGGACGCTCTTCTAGCTAGCCCATTAGAGCGGCGTCAATGGTGGGAAATGCGACCAGATGTTCCAGGCGTGGTGTTTGCGCAGCCCGATCAGAGCTTGAGCTTTTGCTTCAACGCATCGATGCGCTTGGAGGCTTCTGCCTTGGTCAACTCTGCCGAGAACGCATCGGGCTCGTGCGCCTGCTCCGACAGCGTCTTCAGGTAGGATGCCTGCGCGCCGGTCATCGGCTCATCGCCGGTGGTCCACTCATCCGGATCCTTCTCCGTGTTGGAGGTGGGATCAGGTTCGGATTTGGGATTGCGGGGATCCGCCATTCTGGCCTCGCGCGAAATGGGCGTTACTCCAATGTTTGCGCAAGGGAATTGGTTCCGGCCGTTCGTACGGGGCTCACCCCTTATCCGGCGCTCCGCGCCAGCTTCTCCCGCAAGGGGAGAAGGAAGAGCGTGTGTTACCCAGCCGTGCCACATCTCCCCTCTCCCCTTGCGGGAGAGGGTGCCGGCAGGCGGGTGAGGGGCCCTCACTTCGTATTGTGCAGCATCCCCTGGAATGCCCGATAGCTGGAGCGCGGCGTGCGCTTCTGCGTCGCGTAATCCACCCCGACGATGCCGAAGCGCTTGGAATAGCCTTCCGCCCACTCGAAATTGTCCATCAATGACCAGGCGAAATAGCCGCGGACGTCGGCCCCCGCTTCGCGCGCCGCAAGCACCGCCTTGAGGTGATCGTCGTAATATTTCACCCGGCGCGGATCTTCATCGCCCTCGACCTCGGCCATGCCGTTCTCGGTGACGTAGATCGGCACCTTGGTGTAGTCGGTGGAAACGCGCACCAGCAGGTCCGTGAGCCCCTTGGGGTAGATCTCCCAGCCGATATCGGTGAGTTCGAGATTGCCGGGCACGGCCTTGGCCGGCAGCTGGCTTTCGGGATCGGCGGCGATCAGCGAGCGGGAATAATAGTTGATGCCGGCCCAGTCGAGGGGCGCCGAAACGATCGGCATGTCCTTCTCGAAACCCTGCGGCAGATAGGGCTCGAACAGCTTTACCGCACTGGCCGGGTACTGGCCCTTGTAGAGCCCGCCCAGGTACCAGCCATTGTGGACGGCGTCATAAAGCTCGGTCGCTGCCGCGTCCTCGGCGCTGGCCGAGGCCGGCTCGCATTTCTGCAAATTGGTGACGATGCCGATATTCTTGACGCCGTTGGCGCGCAGCGCCCCAACCGCGGTACCGTGCGCGAACAGCACGTGGTGCATCGCCCGCGCGGCGGCGCGGAAATCGCGATAGCCGGGGGCATGCTTGCCGAGGAAATGGCTGAGGAAGGCCACGCACCAGGGTTCGTTGATGGTGGCGACAGCCGTGACGCGGTCGCCATAGTACTTGGCAACCAGCGCCGCGTAGTCGGCCAGCCAGCCGGCGATATCGCGGTTCATCCAGCCGCCCTTGTCCTGCAGCGCGCTCGGCAGGTCCCAATGGTAGAGCGTCAGATACGGCTTGATATTGCGGGCCAACATGCCGTCGATGAGGCGATCGTAAAAATCGATGCCCTTCTGGTTCACCTCGCCGGTGCCCTCCGGCATCAGGCGCGGCCACGCCAGCGAAAAGCGATAGGCATCAAAGCCGCCATCGCGGATCAGATCGAGGTCTTCCTCCCAGCGATTGTAGTGATCGTCGGCGATGGCGCCGGTGTCGCCGCCCTTCACATTGCCGGGCGTTGCCGCGAACGTATCCCAGATGGAAGGGCCCCTCCCCTCGCCGATCGCGCCCTCGATCTGGTAGCTGGCGGTGGCGACGCCAAAGGTGAAATTCGGCCCGAAATCGTGACGATTTACGCTAAGCATGTCTTGCCCCTCTCCTCTACTTTGTTCCTTTTGGATACCAGCCGGGCATGGCGATGTCACGACGCGGTCACGCAGGAAGGTCAGCGTGGGGCCAGATCAGAAGACCCGCAACCTGCCTAAAGGACGGCATTTGCGCTTGCCGCGCCCCTTGCACTGGGCCTAAATCGACTGCACATCCATAGCGGACAGATTGGAGGGGAACGAAATGAAGTTCTTCGCAGATACGGCTGAAGTTAAGGAAATCCAGGAGCTCTACGATCTGGGGCTGCTCGACGGGATCACCACCAACCCCTCGCTGATCGCCAAATCCGGCCGCGACTTCAAGGAAGTGATCAAGGAGATCTGCGCGATCGTTCCGGGTCCGGTTTCGGCGGAAGTGGCATCGACGGATTACGAGACGATGCTGGCCGAGGGCGAAGTGCTCTCCAAGCTCGCCGACAACGTAGTGGTGAAGCTGCCGCTGACGCTTGACGGCCTCAAGGCAACCAAGACGCTCTCCGGCCGCGGCATCAAGATCAACGTGACGCTGTGCTTTTCGGCCAACCAGGCGCTGCTCGCAGCCAAAGCCGGGGCGACCTATATTTCGCCCTTCATCGGCCGGCTCGACGACATCAACCTCGAAGGCATGGACCTGATCCGCGACATCCGCACGATCTATGACAACTATGCCTATACCACCGAAATCCTCGCGGCCTCGATCCGCTCGCCAAACCACGTGACGCAGGCGGCCTTGGCCGGGGCGGACGTAGCAACGATTCCGCCGGCGGTGATCAAGAAGCTGGCCGACCACCCGCTGACCAAGGCCGGGCTTGAAGCCTTCGTCAAGGATTGGAAGGCCACGGGCCAGAGCATCCTCTAGAGCGCGACACCGCTCTAAATCATGCGGGGGCCAAAACCCCTCGAAGGTCGCCCTCGCGGCTCAAAAGGCTCGCCGTGAGGGCTTCCGATAGGCCAACATCATCGTTTGGCTATCGCAGGACCTCATCCTGAGCTGTCGAAGAGGTCCCCAAGGATGCCCAGTTCCGATATCGCAGATCGCATCAAGGCCGCTTTCGCACGCGTGGAAATTCCCGGCGGCGGCAATCTTGCCGAGTTTTCCGGGCTCTCCGACATCATCGTCACGCAAGGCGCCATCGCCGCCGCGATCTCGATCGCTCCCGGCATGGAGGCGGCGTTCGGCCCCGCCCGCGCCGAGGCGCAGCGGCTCGCCGAGGCGGTTGCCGAGGGCCGCAAGGTGATGATCTCGCTCACGGCCGACAAGGCCACCGCCACGCATGCCCACGCCCGCCAGCCCGGCCCCCCGGCGAAGGAACAGGTGCCGGGGATCAAGCACATCATCGCCGTCGCTTCAGGCAAGGGCGGCGTCGGCAAATCGACCACCGCGGTCAATCTGGCGCTGGCCCTTGCCGCTGCCGGCTTGCGGACCGGCGTGCTCGACGCCGACCTCTACGGCCCCTCGATCCCAAAACTGCTGGGCATCGAGGGCAAGCCCGCCGTACGCGCCGACGGCATTTTTGCACCGCATCAGGCCTATGGCCTCAAGGCAATCTCCATCGGCTCCATGCTGACGCCCGGCCAGGCGGTGGTATGGCGGGGACCGATGGCGACTTCTGCCCTCCGGCAATTGCTGCGCGAAACGGATTGGGGCGGCCTCGACGTGCTGGTGGTGGACCTGCCGCCCGGCACCGGCGACATCCAGATTTCGCTTTGCCAGCAGGTGCCGCTTGCGGGCGCCGTGATCGTCTCGACGCCGCAGGACCTGGCGCTGATCGACGCCAAAAAGGCGATCGACATGCTGCGCCGCCTGCAGATCCCGCTGCTCGGCCTCGTCGAAAACATGAGCTATTTCGTCGCCCCGGATACCGGGAAGCGCTACGACATTTTTGGGCATGGCGGCGCGAGGACGGCCGCCGACCGCCTCGGCATGCCGTTCCTGGGCGAAGTCCCGCTGGTGATGGCGATCCGCGAAACCTCGGACGCAGGGATGCCCGTGGTGGCGACGGCCCCGGAGGGGGATGAGGCCCGGGCGTATCGGGCGATTGCCGCTGAGCTGCTGCGGACCAGTCCGGGGCTGCGGGGATGAATTCCAGTTGTGCTGCCGAAAAGGAGATTCCCGCCTTCGCGGGAATGACTCGGGGTTTCGGGGGGGGGACTCGGGGTTTGGGGAATGACTGGGGGTTTTAGGAGCAGACCCGCGCCACTCCACGGCGTCATTCCCGCGAAGGCGGGAATCTCTGTTTTGCAGTCGGCTTAGCGGAGCTGAGAGCACAATAGTGCAGAACGCGGTTCAATCACCGAATGTCTGAGTTTGGGGCCAGGCCCCCCTCACCCACCCCTCTCCCCCAGAGGGAGAGGGGCCGCGCTTCCTTCGTCATGGCCGGGCTCGACCCGGCGACCCATGACGCCTCGCCAGTTCCACTGCGGCTATTTGAAAGTCAGCATGGGTCCCCGGGTCAAGCCCGGGATGACGATGCGGCGAGGCGCGCGCCTAAATGCCGACACCGCAATGACAGCACCTCGCCCATCCGCTCGCGACGTGCAACCAGCTGGATCGTGCTTTAGCCACCCACCCTCTTCAGCTCCGTAATCAGCGCCGGCACCACCGCGAACAGATCCCCCACCAGCCGATAGTCGGCAAGCTTCATCAGCGGCGCTTCGGCGTCGGTGTTGATGGCGACGATCTTTTTCGTCCCCTGGATGCCCGCCAGATGCTGCAATGCGCCGGAAACGCCAATGGCGATATAGAGATCGGGCGCGATGATCTTGCCAGTCTGCCCGACCTGCCAGTCGTTGGGCGCGTAGCCGGCATCGACCGCTGCACGCGTCGCGCCGACAGCGGCGCCAAGCACTGCAGCCAGTTCCTCGATCAGCCGAAACCCTTCGGCCGAGCCGACAGCGATGCCGCCGCCGACCACGATCTTGGCCGTCGCAAGGTCCGGTCGGTCGCCTTCGGTGCGATGGGCCGCGAGAAGTTGCACCAGCGGCGCCAAAGCTGCCCCGGCCACCGGCTCGATCGGCGGATCACCGGCCGGCGCCAGTTTTGCCGGCGGGAAGGCCGAAGCACGCAGGGTAAGCAGATGCTTGGGCTGCTCGGAAACCACCGTTTCGATGGCGTTGCCAGCATAGATCGGCCGCTCGAAGCGGTTGGGCCCGTGAATGGCAGTGACGTCGGTCACCGGCATCAGGTCGAGGCTTGCCGCCAGGCGAGGGATCACGTCGCGGCCGAGGGCGGCCGAAACCGCGATGATGTGGTCGTAGTCGCCCGCGAGCGAAGCCAGCAGTGGCGTCAGCGTTTCGGCTGTCGGGGCGACCGCCTCCGCGATGCGGACCCGGCCCACGCCCGGTAGCAAGGCCGCCTGGTCGGCCACCACCTGGGCATTCTGCCCAGCCACCAGCACATCGACCGGCCCGCCGAGCGCTTCTGCCGCAGCGACCACGCGGCCCATGGCGGGCGACAGCGCGCCCAGATCGTGCTCGGCCAAGACAAGTACCGCCATCAACCGATCTCCGCTTCCGCCTTGGTCTCGACAATGATCGCCGCCAACTCGGCGATATCGGCGACCGCCCTGCCTCCGGCCCGCTCGGGCGGCGGCGCAATTTTTTCCACCCTGAGGCGCGGGGCGAGATCGAGACCGAACTCGGCGGCCGGTCGCACGGCAAGGGGTTTGCTGCGCGCCTTCATCACCATCGGCAGGGCCGCATTGCGCGGGGTGTTGAGCCTGAGGTCGGCGGTGACCACCGCCGGCAGCGGCAGGCCATATTCGGCGCGGCCGAAATCGACCTCCCGCGTCACCTTCAGCCCCTCTTCCGTCACCTCGATGCCGGAGGCGAAAGTCGCCTGCGGCCAGCCCAGCAGCCCGGCGAGCATCTGGCCGACATGGTTGGAATCGTCGTCGACCGCCTGCTTACCGAGCAACACCAGATCGGGGTTTTCCTCGCGCGCAACGGCGGCCAGCAGTTTTGCCACCGCCAAGGTCTCGAGCTTCTCGTCGGTCTCGACCAGGATGCCGCGATGGCCGCCCATGGCGAGCCCCGTCAGGATCACGTCCGTTGCCCCCTTGGGGCCGATCGAGACAACGACGACCTCCGCCGCGTGGCCCTGCTCAACCAATTGCACCGCCGCTTCGACGGCGTGCTTGTCGAACGGGTTCATCGACAGGCGAACATTGTCGGTTTCGACACCCGAGCCGTCGGACCGGACGCGAATGCGGACATTGTGGTCGACGACGCGCTTTGCCGCGACGAGGATTTTCTTCATGAGCCTCGGGCCTTCACAAACTGGATTGCTCTTCGCAAATCCCTCGCGCCGGAACAAGTTCCAGGCCGGGAATAAAGACCCACAAGCCCCGCTGGCGCCGGCAAAAGCATGCCTCTCGGCGGCAAAACGGGTGGTTGACGGTCGGCGGGGGCAGCGGCAAGATTCAATTTTGCTCGTTTTGAGGTAACAACTATGCCCGTTATCAACCGTGTTGCCGAATTCGCCGGGGAAATTGCCGAGTGGCGGCACGATTTCCATGTCCATCCGGAACTGCAATATGACGTCAACCGCACCGCCGGCCGGGTCGCGGAACTGCTGGCTTCCTTCGGCGTGGATGAGGTGGTGACGGGGATCGGGCGCACCGGCGTTGTCGGCGTCATCAGGGGCCGCAATGGCGGCACCGGCCGGGTCATCGGCCTCAGGGCCGACATGGACGCCCTGCCGATCCGCGAGCGCACTGGAAAATCCTATGCGTCGCAAACAGAGGGTAAGATGCACGCCTGCGGCCATGACGGGCATACGGCGATGCTCCTCGGCGCCGCGAAATACCTCGCCGAGACGCGCAATTTCGCGGGCACTGCCGTCGTTATCTTCCAGCCCGCTGAAGAGGGCGGCGCCGGGGGCAAGGCCATGGTCGACGACGGGCTGATGGAGCGGTTCGGCATCGAGGAGGTCTATGGCCTCCATAACATGCCCAGCATTCCGCTCGGGGCGTTTGCCATTCGCACCGGCGGCATCATGGCCTCCACGGCCGAATTCGTCATCACCCTCGAGGGCGTCGGCGGCCACGCCGCCATGCCGCACCAGGCGGCCGATCCGGTAGTGGCGGCGGCACAGCTGATCCTAGCGCTCCACACCATCGTTTCACGCAACGTCGATCCGATGCGCTCGGCCGTTCTGTCGGTCACCATGCTCGAGGCGGGCGAGGCCTTCAACATCATTCCCCGCACCGTCAAGCTTACCGGCACCGTTCGGACCCTCGAGGGCGATGTGAGCAACCTCATCGAGGAGCGGATGCGCACCGTCAGCACCCAGATCGCGGCCGCGTTCGGCGTCAAGGCAGAACTCAGCTACCGGCGGGGCTACCCGGTGACGCTCAACGCGCCCGAGCAGACCGGATTTGCTGCCAACGTGGCCCGCTCGGTTGCCGGCGATGACCGCGTTTCCGACAATGCCGACGGCACCATGGGCGGCGAGGATTTCGCCTACATGCTGCAGGCGCGGCCCGGGGCCTACATCCTCCTCGGCAATGGCAGCTCGAGCGCGCTGCATTCGGACACTTACGACTTCAACGACGACCTCATCCCAACCGGCGTCAGCTATTGGGCCCGGCTGGTGGAAATGGCGATGCCGGCAGAGTA
>DATJHO010000115.1:0-10509 GCA_035493835.1 Devosiaceae bacterium | reverse complement strand
CGGTCTGGCTCGCCATGGAGATCTTCACCGGTGGTCAGGGCGCTGGCGAGGTGGTGACCGCCGCCCTCTCCTTCGCCACCTTCTCCGTCCTGGTCGGACTCGGCCAGATGTTCGTGGTCACCCTTGGGCCCGGCAATGTCGATCTCTCGATCCCCGCCACCATGGCGCTCGCCGGCACGATCGCCATGAAATACATGGATACCCAGGATCCGCGCATCGCCGCGGGTGTCGTGATCGCGCTCGCCGTGGGGGCCGCGGTCGGCGCCTTCAACTACGGGCTGATCCGGGCGCTGCGCATCCCGCCGATCATCGCCACGCTTTCCTCGGCCTTTCTCTTCCAATCCGCGGCCATCTGGTACAACCGGGGCCTGCGCATCAAGCCGCCGCCGGCCTTCGCGGATTTTTCCTTCGCCGAATTCCACGGCCTGCCCTATTTCACCCTCGGGGCCATCCTGCTGTCGGTCCTCCTGCATATCGCCCTCAACCGTACGGTCTATGGCCGGTCGGTCATAGCCATCGGCCAGAACCCGCGGGCGGCGCGCTTCGCCGGCGTCTCGGTCGAGCGCACGCGCTTTGCCACCTATGTGATGTGCGCGACCTTGGCCGGCCTCTGCGGTTGCCTCTTCTCGGCCTTCTCCGGCGGGGCCGCGCTCAACATGGGGGCGGATTATCTGCTCGCCTCGATCGCCGTCGTGGTCATCGGCGGCACCTCCGTGGCCGGCGGCTTCGCCAATGTGCCGGGGATCTGGGGCGCTTCGCTGTTCCTGTTCCTGATCGTCGCCATGCTCAACACCTATGGCTTCGGCGCCGGGATCCGCATGCTGCTGACAGGCATCATCATCATCGCCGTCATCGCCGCGGCCGGCGGGCAGAAGGCGCAGCGCTGAACCGCCGGATTGCCCGCTCCCCTGGCCCGTGCCATCTTCCCCTGCCGCGCCATGCATCCGAGGAAAGGAAGCGACAATGAAGCTGACGCTGATCAAGGCCGCCGCGGCCATGCCGGCCGGGGAGCTGACGGATCGCGGTCCGGCCAATCAGCCTCAGGGCGAACCGGTGGCGCGCATCCGCAGCAAGAGCCTGCATGAGCAGCCGAATTGCGGGGTCTGGGAATGCAGCCCCGGAAAATGGCGCCGGGCAGTGACCCAGGCGGAATTCTCGCATTTCGTCACGGGCAAGTGCCGCTTCCATGCCGACAGCGGCGAAACCCTGGATATCGAGGCCGGGGATGCGGTCCTCTTCCCACCCAATACCCTTGGCACCTGGGAAGTGATCGAGACCGTCCGCAAGAATTATCTGATTCTCTAGGGGGAGAAATGGCCGTGACGACCAGGTCGATCCTTCTCGCCGCAGCTCTGCTGGTGACCCTGGGACCGGCCCTGCCTGCCGCGGCAGAGCGGAGCTTCGTCGAGGTCTGCATCAATGAAGGCATCCCGGATATCGAGATCCAGGCCTGCAACCAGGTGATCGCGACATGGCCGAATGCAAAGCAGAAGATCGTCTGGGCGTTCTACCACAGAGGCAACGCCTACACCGCCCAGCAGGACTATGACCGGGCGATCCAGGATTACGACATCGCCATCGGGCTGAAGCCCGATCATTCCCATGCCTATGCCGATCGCGGGCTCGCCTATTTCGCCAAGGGCGCCTTCGAGCGCGCGATCGAAGATTACGATGTCGCCATCCGCCTCGATCCTGCCTATGCCCCCACCTATCAGGACCGCTGCTATTCCCTGGCCATCCTCGGCCATGTCGAGCGCGCGCTCGTCGACTGCAACAAGGCCCTCAGCCTCAGCCCGCAGGACCCGATCTTCCTCGACAGCCGGGCCTACGCCTATTTGCGCAAGGGCGATTACGACAGGGCCATTGCCGATTACAAGGCAGCCCTGAAGCATCATCCCACCTTCGACACCGCCCTCTTCGGCCGTGCCATCGCCTATGCCGCCCAGGGAAACCAGGCCCAGGCGACCCATGACCTGAAAGCGGCGCGGTCGATCAATCCCAAGATCGACCAGCAGATGGTGAAGCTCCATCTGAGCGCGCCCGCCGGGCTGTAGAGGCCGTCAGCGCGGGCTGATCATCCCCAGCTTCTGCCAGAGCCGGAAGACCTGGACGGCGCCGATCACGATCTCATTCGGCATCCGTTCCAGATGAGTGATGGCGAGGCCTTGGGCCGAGAGCGCGCGGGCCTGCTCCAAGGCCTCGCGCAGGCTGACCCGCGAGGCCGCCGGTTGCGGCCCGGCCCGCACGATCCAGGGCCCGGATTCCAAAAGCCCGATGAGATCGTCATCGGATCTAAGAAGCTGGTCCTCGGTCCTCGACTGGCGCATGGGTCCTCCGATCCGCCTTGCGGCATGGTGACTATCCCGTGACTTCGATGCCGGGAGCCTACGCGCCGTCGGCCGAGGTCACCCGTTAACAATCGGAGAGGACTTCGCCATCTTGGCCGCCCCTACGAAGGGACGGTGAGGCAGGGCCGGTCGGCCACCTGGATCACCTTGTGCGAGACGCTTCCCAGCAGCAATCCCGCCAGGGGGCCAAGGCCCCGGCGACCGAGTACGATGAGGTCCGCGCCGCGCGCCCGGGCCATGTCGACGATGAGGCTCGCGGGATCGCCCACTTCCACCAGGGCTTCGATCTGCCTGACCCCGCTTTGCCGGGCCTTGAGCTCCGCGGCATGGACGATATCCCTGCCGAATCCCTGGAGCATCTCATATTCGGTCTGCTCCCGATGCTCCATCCGGGCCAGATTTCCCAGCTCGTCTCGCACTTTGCCGTCGAAGATGGGGGCGACGACATGCAGGATGAGGAGCTTTGCCTCGCAATGCCGGGCCAGCTCCGCCGCGGCCTCGGCGGTGGCGCCCGCATGTTTCGAACCGTCGAGTGCGACCAGTATGGTCTTGAAGGTCATATGATTGGGTCCCTGATCAGGCGCCGAGGCGCTCGCTTGGCGACGGCGAGATGGCGGGGCACCTCCCGGCGCCGGCCAGGGTGCCCCTTTTTGCGCGCCGCCTTTGCACCGGGGTGATAACGTCTCGTCCCATCATCGCAAATACCCGGCACCTCGGCAAATCTGGAGACATCATGGCCAAGACCCCCAAGGGCACTCAGGACCACGCCACGCATTTCCACCGCGAGGATCATGATCATGCGGCGCATCAGGAGCAGGCAAAGCGCGACCATGTGCAAAAGCCCGATCCCCAGATCGGGAAGGACGGCAAGAAAAAACCCAGCCACCCCATGGAGCAGACGCCGAGGGGCCCCCGACGAGGCCAATAGTGGCACTCAGGGGGCGGCACGGTGTCCGGAAATCGCCGCGACATAGATCCGAAAGAAGACCGGTTCCTGGGGCCGCTCCTTGTCCTGCAGGATGGTCTTTGCGAAGCCGGGTTCCCACCACATGGCGTTCTTCTGCAGGAGCTCGCTGGCCAGCTTCCGCTCACCGGCCCATTCCGCGGTGTCGGGAAGCTCCTCATAGCGGCCGGTGACGACGACGCTCACCCACTGCTCCGTGCTCGCGATCTCATCCGCTACGACGCTGACCAGCGGATTGGCCCGCATCCATTCGATCTTTTTCCCCACGGTGGCGAAGCTATAGAGATAGCCATGGTCGTAGACGAACTGGAAGGGCACCACATAAGGCTGAGCGCCCTGGGCGCAAGCCAGCCGGCCGAGACTCATCCGGGTCAGAAGATCCAGGCTCGCCTCTCTCGTCAGTTCATGGATGATCACGCTGCATCCCTCCTGTTTTGAGTCTCCGATCTGCGGCGACCGACATTCCGAGGATGGGGGAAGAGCTCATGATATATCCTGCGGTAGCGTCGCGCTGTTCACTATGGGACGTTTGCGGCCCATAAAGCTGAGGGCGCCTCGCGCTGCACTCGCCCTCCTCTGCCTAACGGCGGCCGGCTGCGCCGACGCACCTCCACCTGCCTCCCGTCCACCCCGCGTCAACCATGCCTGCAACTGGATCGGCGATGCGCCCTTGGGCCGGAATGCCGGCGGATGCAGCCCCCCGAAGCCGAATTGCACCGTGTGGGCCGAAGCGATCTAATATCGGAGGTCGTCTCACGACCTCTCACTGCCAACCCGGAGCCCCCCCGTGAAGATCAACCTGCAACGAGCCAAGGCGCAGTTCCAGAAATACCAGACCCTCTATGCCAACCCTGCACCGGGCGGCGGCATGCATCCGGTCTGTGCCGCGGTCTGCAGCCTCCTGCTGGAATGGCAGGAGACGCGGGGCGTCAAAGGCGATCTGCTGGAGATCGGGGTCTGGTTCGGCAATGGCGCCGGGCTCCTGAATCAGCACCGCCGTGACGACGAAAAGCTGATTCTGGTCGATCTGAACAAGTCGCAGGAGCGCTTTCAGGCCAATGTCGCCAAGGGCAAGCCGCTGCCGCCGGAGGCCCTCGTCTTCTACCCCGGCGACTCCCTCGCGATGCGCCGGCGCGATGCCCTGGCCCGGCATCGCGACAGCGCCAGGTTCCTGCATATCGACGGCGAGCATTCCTTCGAAGCCGTGGTGAGCGATCTCGACCTCTGCGCCGAGCTCATCAACGAGCGCGGCATTGTGGCGGTGGACGATGTCTTCACCGCGGCATCGGCCTGCGTCACCGAAGCGCTCTATTACTGGCTCGCGCACAATCGGGAAAAGCTCGTCATGTTCCTGGTCGGCTACCAGAAGGCCTATCTCTGCAGCGCGCGGCTTCTGCCCGAGCTGATGGAGCTCATCTACGAGCTGCCGATCATCATCGGAAGCTGGGGGCCCCAGGTGACGCTTTGCGCCTCGGGCTGGGTGAACGACCGGCCGAGTTATGGGCTGGTGCCCTTCGTCGGCGGCACCCACCAACGGATCAATCGCGTCCTGCCGAAGCCGAGCTTCCACGAGATGATGTTCGGCCCGCCGGTCGGCTGAGCCTGGGTCCGGCGGCCCTGCCGCACCTAGCTGTCGTAGTCGGAATAGGCCCCTTCGCCATTGCGCAGCAGGCAGGCCCGGTAGGCGGCCGTCCCGGGCGAATAGGCCGGTGCGCAGCTCAGCCCGTGGGTGGCGTCATAGTCGGCGCAGGCGCCTAGCAGCAGCGCCGAAGCGCAAAGCAATGGCAGGAGCGTGATCAGGTATCGCATTCGCAATTCGTCCCCCAGGTATGAGTCCTCGCCTTCCCGATCTTGGCATGATCGGAGAGACCGCGCAAAACCCCGCCGGACCCACGAGGATACCGGGCCTGTCAAGACGGGGGCGTAAGAGGCAATAAAGCCTCGACTGGTATAGAATGATGCCGTCAGCCAGACGAAGAAACATCGCCGCAACAGCGCCGCTCGCTGACCGGAGCGCATCGGGAAGGAGGAGAAGATGACCACAACCGTCAAGCAGCTGCTGGAGGCCGCCAACGCTGCAGTACCCCGCCTCACCCCGGCCGAAGCACGGGAGATGATCGCCAGGCCGGACACGCTGATCGTCGATGTCCGGGATGCGGCGGAGGTGGAGCAGAGCGGCAAGGTGGCCGGCGCGATCAACGTCTCGCGCGGCATGCTGGAATTCCGGGCCGATCCCGAATCTCCCTACCACGACAAAAATTTCGCCAAGGACAAGACGCTCATCGTCTATTGCGCCTCGGGCGGCCGCTCAGCGCTGAGCGGCAAGACCCTCAGGGACCTGGGCTATGAGCGCGTCTACAACCTGGGCGGCTTCAAAGACTGGGTGGAGAGCGGGGGCGCCATCGACAAGCCGGCCAAGCCCGGATGACCCAGTCGAGGAATGGCGAACGCAACCTCGGAGGTCAGCTGAAGCTGCGCACGGGCAGAACCGCCGCGGCCGACACAGCCCCTGCCAGCATCAGATAGAGCGCCGCCACAGGCGTTGCTGCGATCGCCGTTCAGCTTACCCCAAGCCTGGCAAGGGAAAATAATGTTTTAAAAACGGCAGTAAGCCATCAAACCTGGGTCGAAATGAACTCGGCGAGACCCGAAGCGTTTAAGTAAGCAACATCCGGGGTCGGCTTGAATCCAGCCGACCCGAGTCTTGCTCTAAGCCCCGCCGGTCCCCAAATGCCAAAAGCGCGCCAAGCCAATCCGGCCGATTTACAAGGTGACCGCTGCGTAACGCGAGCACCGTTTCGGAAGCTGGCGGCGCAAGGAGGGTCGTATGATCTGGAAGCTCGCCGCCACTCTTGCCGCCCTCACTGTCTCCCTCTCGGCGCTTGCCGCTGAGATTCCCTCCCCTGCGCCCGCGACGGCCGGTGCCCCCAGCGGTCAAGAAAACAGCTATCCCGGCCAGGACGTCACCTTTCCCAATGGTGTTAGAGGCAAGCCCGGCCTCGTCTATTGGGAGCCTCTGGGCTACCGGCCGCTCGCTTTGGACCTTTATTTACCGCCGAAAACCATGCCGCGCCCGGCAGAGGGCTTTCCCTTGGTTGTTTTCATTCATGGCGGTGCCTTCCTCGTCGGCGACCCGCGACAGAACCTGCCCTTCGCCGATTTCCCCGGTGTCCTGGCTTCGCTCTCGGCCCGTGGCTATGTCGTGGCCTCGGTCGCCTATCGCCTGAGCGGGGAAGCGGTGTTTCCCGCGGCAATCCGCGACGTGAAGGCGTCGATCCGCTGGCTGCGTTCGCATGCGTCGGACTACGGGATCGACCCCGCGCGCGTCATGTCATGGGGTACATCGGCGGGGGGAAACCTGGCGGGCCTCGCCGCCGTCACCTGCCATGTGCCGTTTCTGGAGCCGGTCACGAAAAACAAAGACATCTCCGACTGCGTGCAGGGTGCCGTAAGCTGGTATGGCGTGTTCGATATCGCCACCCTGGCGAGTCAGGCACGCGAAGAAAATGGCGCCTGGCGGAGCGTCCGGGACTCACCGGAATACCTCATGCTCGGTTGCTTCGCGAGCGAGTGCAAGGGAGGGCAGATCGCGGCAGCCAGTGCGGTCAGCTATGTCAATCCACAGGACCCGCCGATGCTGCTGATCGTCGGGACTGAGGACAAGACCGTGCCCTATCACCAGACGCTCGAAATGGCGGACAAGCTGAAGGCGGCCGGCGTTCCGCACGAACTCCTCGTCATCCCCGACGTCGCCCATGGTTTCTTCGGAAAAACACCCGAGCAAACTCGCGTCGCCAATCTGAAAGCCCTGGACGCGACCTTCCGCTTCATCGACAAAACGATGAACGATATCCACTAGCCTTCCTCGCCGCCTATCGGGCGCGATGAGAAGGCGATTGAGACCGCTCTACGCTGCCGCCCACTGAGGTCCGAGGTCAGGGCGTTGCCCCGGTCAGCCAGACGATCCAGAGCATCTGACTGGTCAGGAGAAGGCCCAGGAATATGCCGTGGTATCGCCGATTGGTGGTGAACATCGCGATCAGGCAGCCGGCGACGACCAGCGCAGTTTGGACCATACTGAGGACACCCAGGGAGAGGGCATAGTCCACACCCTTGATCCAGGTATCGATCTGATCCAGCACTTGGGAAAGCCCAAAAATGCCGAAGAACCACTTCCGCCGGCCGATCAGATAGTCCCCGTAATCCCTGTATTCGCCGAGATCATCGGGAAACAGCAATACGCAAATGATATAGAAGACGCTCGTATACAATATCAAGAAGATGTAGAGCGCGAAGGTCCAGACTGGAATGGAGGCCAGCGCGTATTCCCACCACCAGAAAAAAACCGCATTGATCAGGATGTACGCCGCCCAGCCCAAATGGAGCGGCGCGATGCCCGCTCCCTTCGGATGCTGC
The DNA here is from genome assembly GCA_035493835.1 of Devosiaceae bacterium. Taxonomy (GTDB): domain Bacteria; phylum Pseudomonadota; class Alphaproteobacteria; order Rhizobiales; family Devosiaceae; genus DASZTU01. Next base: position 2,781 of record DATJHO010000115.1, on the reverse strand, counting down.
ACGAAGACCGCGAAGCCGCTGAGTATCCGCGTGACGGCCAGGCCGAAGATCATGCCCATGACGATGCGGATGTGAAAATAGACCTGGGGATCGTGGGTGGCGTTCATATGCGATTGTTAGCCTCGCGATGCCGCTGCCGCCACCGCGATTTCACGCGAGGACCGAGAGGCTGGCGAGTCACAGCTGTGCTGCGACCCTGAGCCCCTCCAGGATCGCTTCCTCCGCGGTTCGAGGCGCAAGACAATCGCCAATGAGATGCACATCCCCGCCATAGCCGACGAGTTCCTCCTCGAGCTGGGTATCGGAAATCCCGCCCAGAGAGAGAACAAGCGTGTCGATGCCCTCGAATGAAACGGCTTGGTGGCTCGTCGCATGCTCGAAGAAGACAGCGCCGCCGGCACAACCGGCAAGGCGCATCAGCGGTGTGATCGGCACGTTCAGGCCGTGCAGCACGCCGAGCAATTGACCTTTCACGCCATAGGGCAATTGCTCGCCCGCGGTATATCCAGACGCGCACAGGCGGACGGAACAGCCGGCGAGGGCCAGCTTCTGCGCCACGCCCAGCGCGACCCAGTCGAGCTTGCCGTCGGCGATCACCACGGAGGCGCCGACATTGGCCTTGCCGGACACCACATCCCAGGCGTGCACGACCTGCAGTTCGTCGTCACCCGGTACCTCGGGCTTATAAGGCTGCGCCCCCGTCGCAATGATGACGCAATCCGGCCTTTCCCGGTCCACATCCTCGCGCGTCACGGCCTGATTGAGCACCACTTTCACGCCGAAGCGGCGCAGCTCGCTTTCCAGATTCGTGATGAGACCGCCGAACTCCGCTCGTCCCGGCAGCATTTCCGCCAGGCGTGCCTGTCCGCCAAGCCGACTGCCCCGCTCGTAGAGCGTCACGGCATGTCCTCTTTCCGCCGCGACCACGGCAGCCTTCATGCCAGCGGGGCCCCCGCCCGCCACGAGCACCTTCCGCTTATGTGCCGGTGGCGGAAGCGACCCGTAGATCAGCTCCCGTCCACTTGCCGGATTCTGGATACAGGTGACGAAGCCGCCCCTGCGCCCATGCCCGATGCAGGCCTGATTGCAGGCGATGCAGTAGCGGATGTCTTCTCCCCGGTTCTCTCGAGCCTTTGCCGGCATCTCGGGATCGCAAATCAAAGCCCGCGTCATGCCGACCAGGTCAGCGACGCCGCTACCGAGGAGCCTCTCGGCGACGGTTGGATCGTTGATGCGCCCCGTCGCGATGAGGGGTTTGCGCACACGTTCCCGGATGGCGCGAAAGTCCTCTGCGGCGTAACCCGCGGGGAATGCCATGGACGCCACCACGTGACTGGCACCATCGAAGGTCGCGCAGGAGCCGGGCGTGACGTGGATGTAATCCACCGCGGGAAGACCATCCACCTCCACAGCCACCTGGACGGCTTCCTGGGTCGTGATGCCGGCGGCACTCCGCTCGCCGCAGGTCAGCCGGACGCCGAGTATCGGCCTCTCGCCGATGGCGACGCGAACCTCGGTGATGATCTCACGCAGAAGCCGGAAGCGTCCGGCAAAGTCGCCGCCATATTCGTCCGTCCGCCGGTTGACGCGCGGATCGAGAAATTGACAAACGAGATGTCCATGATGGGCGGATATCTCGATTCCATCGGCACCCGCCTGCAGGAGCCGACGTGCCGCCGCGCCATAGCTTTCCACGACCTCTTTGATCAACTTGACCGACATGGCGCGAGCCATGAGCTGGTTTCCCTCGCAAAGCGCTTGCGACGAGGAATACGCCACCGCGACCGCCCCATCCGATGAGCTGCCGGCGATGTCGTCATGACCGGGGTGATAGAGCTGCACGAAGGTCGGAATGCCGTGGGCATGGATGGCGTCGATGACCGTCCGGTAGCCGGGGATGCAGGCGTCAGTGTCGGCCACGGCATAGATCGGCGCACCGATTCCGGTGGGATGGGTCGATGTCGCCTCGAGGATGATGAGGCCGACGCCGCCCCGGGCGCGTGCCTCATGGTAGGCGGCAATCTGCCGGGTCTGCAGACCCTCCTTGAGCATGTATGTCCCATGGGCGGTCGAGACGATACGATTCTTCAAACTGATATGGCGAAGGTCATAGGGCGAGAAGAGCTGGGTCAACCTGTCGTTTCCCATTTTGATTTTTTCCGGCGGCTGGGCGGCGCCTGTCGGAGGCCACGCGAATATCAATCCGATTGGTGCCCGCTGCCGGACTTGAACCGGCACGGCCGTTGCCGGCCAAGGGATTTTAAGTCCCTTGTGTCTACCAATTTCACCAAGCGGGCCCTTCTGGAGACTAGAACATCGGCCCCGGCCGGGCCAGCGTCAGCCCTACCCTCAGGGTGCGCAGGCCGTGCCCCGGCAGAGCAGCGCCAGGTTCATCTTCCCGAGCTGATACTGCGCGACTTCCTTGCCCGCCTTCTCCGGCGCGGGGGCCTGATAGAGGAAGAAGCCGTTGTCGATATTCCGGGGGCCGGTGCCGATGGGCTCGGCCGGCAGGCGCAGCACGTCGAGATGGGCGATGACGGCAAGGGTCTCGCTGCTGCCGTCGCCGGTATAGATCGGCCGGCCCTTGGTCCGGGCGTCGATGAGGCTGGCGACCGCCGCCGAATTGCCGTGCTGGCGGACCTGAAGCCAGGGGCTGATCACGAGGGCGAACGGGATCGTGACGACGATCCAGGCGATCAGCGCGGCGTGCAATGGCGCCAGAAGCCGGCGGCCGCGCCGGAGCGCCAGCTCGGCCGCCACGATGGCGAAGAAGGGATAGAG
>DATJHO010000114.1:0-51272 GCA_035493835.1 Devosiaceae bacterium | reverse complement strand
ATTTGGAGGAGCGAGCAAATGGACGGAATAAACCAGGACGACAGTGTGCGCGAACTCGCCTACCGGCTTTGGGAAGATGACGGACGCCCCGACGGCCGCGATCAGGAGTTTTGGTTCAGGGCAGAGGCCCTGCTGGTGCGGGGCCAGGCGGGGCTCGCCGAGGAGGAGGAAGTCCGCATCCTGGCCCAATCCGGCGGCAATGGCGTGAGCCCGCAGCCAACCATGAACTAGGCTGCCGCCCCGCGGTGGAGGGCGCGCTCGGCTTTCAAGGAAATCGAACGCACGGCGAGCCTGTCGAACCGCGAGAGGGGCTCTCAACGAAAATGATATCTTTGCAGGGACTGACCGGTTTCCCCTCCCCTCAGGGGAGAGGTCGGGTGAGCGAAGCGGAGGCCGGGTGAAGGGTGCAGCCTTGCCTCCCCACTCGTTCCAGGCTTCACCCTCACCCTGGCCTTCTCCCCTGAGGGGAGAAGGGACGATGGGGGCCGACGAATATGTGCTTCTCCTCGCCTACGACCCCCGTACGACCTCATGGCAAATTTGTCGAACCACGAGGTCGGGGCAAAGCGTTTGTGGCCCATCCTTCGACAGGCTCAGGATGAGGGTGTTGGGCTCAGGAATGAGGGCTGGGTTGCTGGGAGTGCTACTCAACGTTCGAAAATATCTGGCCGGGCGTTGACTGCGTGCTCCCGCACGATTTCCTCGCCGTCGATCTCGCGGAGCAGCACGCCATAGCCCCAAAGGTCGGCCATGTGCTGGAGCGTGAGCCGCGTTTCGCGCTCGGCGAGCAGGGCGCCATCGAGAATCCGGTGATGGACGATCAGCCGCCGGTCGCCGGCGAGATCGGCATCGATGATTTCGATGTTGGGATCGGAGCGCCCCACCTCGTATTGCCGGGCCAGCAGACGCCGGATAGCGCGGTAGCCGCGCTCGTTGTGGATGTCATCGACGGTCACCTCGGGCTCATCCGAGTCATCGCGCAGATGGAACAGGCGGAAGTGCCGGATCAGCCTGGGGCTCAGGAACTGGCCGATGAAGCTGTCGTCTCGATAGTTCGCCCAGATTTCGCGCAAGACCTCCATGGCATCGCCCCGGCCGGCAATCTCGGGGAACCAGGCCCGGTCTTCCTCCTCCGGATCGGTGACGATCCGTTCGATATCCCGCATCATGGCAAAGCCGAGCGCGTAGGGGTTGAAGCCCTGGAAGAATGAATCGTCGTAATTGGGCTGGTAGACCGCGTTGGTGTGCGACTGCAGGAATTCGAGATAATCCCCGTCCGAAATCCGGTCCTGCTCGCGCAGTCGCGTCATGATCCGATAGTGGATATAGGTGGCGACGCCCTCGTTCATCAGCTTGGTCTGACCCTGCGGATAGAAATACTGGGCGACCAGCCGCACGATGCGCAGTAGTTCGCGCTGCCAGGGCTTTAGCTTCGGAGCGGATTTTTCCAGGAAATAGAGCAGGTTTTCCTGTGGCAGGCCCAGCAGCCCCTGGCGATTTCCGAGCGTCAGGTCGGCACGGCTCTTGCGCTTTCCTTCGGGAACCGTGCGCCACAGATCATTGAAGGTCTGCTCCTCATAGAGCCGACGCTCGAGCTGGCGCTCCTCCTCCTTGAGGAGATCAGGCTTTCTCTGGGAATGGCGATGTACGCCGTGCGACATCAGCGCGTGCGCGGCATCCAGCGTCCGCTCGACGGCGAGGTGGCCGTAGCGCTCCTCGCAGGAGGTGACATAAGACTTGGCGAAGGCAAGATAGTCGAGGATGCCTTCCGCATCCGTCCATTGCTTGAACAGGTAGTTGTTGCGGAAGAAGTGGTTGTGCCCGAAGGCCGCGTGCGCGATGACCAGGGCCTGCATCGTCGCCGTGTTTCCTTCCATCAGGAAGGAGATGCAGGGCGAGCTGTTGATGACGATCTCATAGGCCAGGCCGCGCATGCCCTTGCGGTAAAGCGCCTCGTGCTGCACGAACTTCTTGCCGAACGACCAGTGCTTGTAGAACAGCGGCATGCCGATCGCGGCATAGGCGTCCAGCATCTGCTCGGCGGTGATCACCTCGATCTGGTTGGGGTAGACTTCCAACCCCAGTTCGGACAACGCGATCTTCTCGCAAGCATCATGAATGCGCTGGAGGGTCTGGAAATCCCAGTCGGCGCCCTCGAACAGCCGGCCTTCGGACGTGGCGCTCACGGCGTTTTCGCCTTTGCGTTGTGCGGCCGGAACAGGTCGCGGAATACGGGGAAAATGTCCTGCCGGCTGCTGACCCGGCGCATGGCCAAGGTGTCGGCATCGGCGCGCAGGCGCTCATAGCTGCTCCAAAGCTGACTGGAGCGGGGCAGGAAGCCGATCTGCTCGCCGCCTTCCTCGCCGATCTCGATATAGGCAAAATATTGGCACGCGGGCAGGATCACGGATCTCATCAGGCGAATGACTTCGGTCTCGTCGGAGCTGGAATTGTCGCCGTCGGAAGCTTGGGCCGCGTAGATGTTCCAGTCATCGGGGCTGTAGCGGGCCGCCACCACGCGCTGCATTTCCAGCAAGGCGCTCGAAACGATGGTGCCGCCCGAGGCCGGGCTGCGGAAGAAGGTCTCCTCGTCCACCTCGGCCGCCTCATGGGTGTGGCGGATGAAGACGATCTCCACGCGCTCATAGCGCCGCGTCAGAAAGACGTAGAGCAGCATGTAGAAGCGCTTGGCGAGGTCCTTCATGTGCTCGGACATCGAGCCGGAGACATCCATGAGGCAGAACATCACCGCCTGCGCCATCGGCTTGGGCTTCGCTTCGAAGCGGCGATAGCGCAAGTCCACCGGATCGATATAGGGGATGCGGCGGACCCGCGAGTGCAGGCCCTCGATTTCGGCCAGGATCTCCGCTCGCCTCGCCGGATCGCCGGTGGCCTCGGCCTCGGCCTCCAGCGCGGCGATTTCGTCGAGGCTGGGTCGGTGCAGGGCGATGCGGCGGGCCATGGCGAGCCGCATCGTGCGGGTGAGGGCGAGATTGGAGGGCGTTCCGCTGATCGAGTAACCGGCGCGCTGCACGCCCTCCTTGGCCACCTTGGCCAGCTTGCGCTTTTCGAGATCCGGCAACTCCAGATCATCGAGGAAAAGATCGAGAAACTCGTCACGCGTCAGCACGAAGCGGAAGGTATCCTCGGATTCACCGTCAGTGCCGCCGCTGTTGCCGCTTCCTTCGCCGCCCTGCGGGCGACGCAGCCGGTCGCCTTCAACGAAGTGCTTGTTGCCCGGCAGGATCAGGTCGCGAACGCCCTCCTGGCCCTGCTGGAACGAGGGCTCGTGCAGGTCGTCGACGGGGATCGCAACTTCCCCGCCCTCGAGAACGTCGCGGATGTCGCGCTGATTGCTGGATTCGCGCACCGCGCGCTGGATGTGTGCTTTGGCGCGACGCAAGAAGCGCTGTCTGTTTTCCAGGCTCTTGCTGTTCGGGTTGAGGCGCCGGTCGATAATCTGCATAGGCGCCTCATTCACCCCGCCTGCTTGACGCGCATGTACCACTCCACCAGTCGGCGGACCTGGCGCTCGGTGTAGCCGCGATCGACCATGCGCTCGACGAACTCACCGTGCTTCTTTTCAGTATCGCCGTCCTTCTTGGTGCCGAAGGAAATGACTGGCAGCAGGTCCTCGACCTGGGAGAACATGCGCTTCTCGATGACCTCGCGCAGTTTTTCGTAACTGGTCCAGCGCGGGTTTTGACCGTCGTTACGGGCCCGGGTCCTCAGCGCGAACTTGACGACCTCGTTGCGGAAATCCTTTGGATTGGCGATACCCGCCGGCTTTTCGATCTTGGTCAGCTCCTGGTTGAGCAGTTCGCGGTCGAGAAGCTGGCCGGTGTCGGGATCCTTGAAGTCCTGATCCTCGATCCAGGAGTCGGCATAATCGACGTAGCGATCAAACAGATTCTGCCCGTAGTCGGAGTAAGATTCAAGATAAGCTTTCTGGATTTCGTGTCCGATGAACTCCGCATAGCGCGGTGCAAGGTCGGCCTTGATGAATTCCATGTAACGCTTCTCGATTTCCTGCGGCAGTTGCTCGCGGCGGATCGCCTGTTCGAGCACATACATCAGGTGAACCGGATCGGCCGCGACCTCGGTGGTGTCATAGTTGAAGGTCGAGGCCAGGATCTTGAAGGCGAAGCGGGTGGAAACCCCGTCCATGCCCTCGTCGACCCCGCCGGCGTCCTTGTATTCCTGCGGGCTGCGGGCCTTGGGGTCGGTGTCCTTGAGGCTTTCCCCGTTATAGACGCGCATCTTTGAAAAGAGGGTCGAGTTCTCGTGGCTGCGCAGCCGCGAGAGCACCGAGAATTCCGCCAGCATCTCCAGCGTGGCCGGCGCGCACGGCGCATCCGCGAGCTCGGAGCCGGAGATCAGCTTCTCGTAGATCTTCTGTTCTTCCGACACCCTCAGGCAATACGGCACCTTGATGACGTAGATGCGGTCGATGAAGGCCTCATTGTTCTTGTTCGTCTTGAAGCTCTGCCACTCGGCTTCGTTGGAGTGGGCGAGAATGATGCCGGTAAAGGGAATGGCGCCGATATTCTCGGTGCCCATGTAGTTGCCCTCCTGCGTCGCGGTGAGCAGGGGGTGGAGCATCTTGATCGGCGCCTTGAACATCTCGACGAATTCGAGCACGCCCTGATTGGCCCGATCGAGCCCGCCGGAGAAGCTGTAGGCATCGGGATCGTTCTGCGCGTAGTGCTCGAGCTTGCGGATATCGACCTTGCCGACAAGCGAGGAGATATCCTGGTTGTTCTCGTCGCCGGGCTCGGTCTTGGCGATAGCAATCTGCCTCAGCCTTGAGGGCTGCATGCGCGCCACGCGGAACTTCGAGATGTCGCCGCCGAATTCCTGCAGCCGTTTCACGCACCAGGGGCTCATCAGCCCGTTGAGCCGGCGACGCGGGATGCCGAACTGTTGCTCGAGGGTATCGCCCATGGTCTCCGGGTCGAACAGCCCGAGCGGGCTTTCGAACACCGGGCTCACATCATCGCCGGCCTTGAGCACGTAGACGGGCTCGGATTCCATCAGCAGCTTGATGCGCTCGGCCAGCGAGGACTTGCCGCCGCCCACCGGCCCCAGCAGATAGAGGATCTGCTTACGCTCCTCCAGGCCCTGGGCCGAATGGCGGAAGAAGGAGACGATCCGATCGATCGTTTCCTCCATGCCATAGAACTCGGCGAACGCCGGATAGACCCGGATCGTCCGATTCATGAAGATGCGGCCCAGCCGCTGGTCTTTGGAGGTATCGATGATCTCCGGCTCGCCGATCGCGGCAAGCAGCCGCTCGGCGGCATTGGCATACCGCATCGGATCGGTGCGGCAGCCCTCTAGGAAATCCGAGAGTGACATCTCGGAATCTCGGCGCATCTCGTACGCCCGACTGAAGGTAGTGAAAAGATCGTCGCTGTACATGCCCCGCTCTCACGGTTTGGCGCTCTTGAGAAGCGCAAACTTCCCCCGGCTTGCTTGGGTTCTTGCCCCCGACCAGCCGCCGTGCGGTCCGCTTGCCTCCCAAGTACCAAAAACGCTGGACCGATACGGGAGGTGCCGCATACCGCGCAGACCCCAATACTCGCTCACAAAAGCGTCCGGATTTTGTTTTCCCTGCAAGCACATTGGCTATACCGCTCACAATCGCGGCATTGCACCTTTGGTTCCGGTGACGCTCGGCAATTTGATCTGCGCTGGGGAAAATATACTCAAGACTGCATAATTGGGTCATATTCTTCGGGAGATAGCCCGAATGTCCAGGCGACTGCCTCGCGGGCGGTGCGAGTGGACGGCGGCACGCGGAGCCAGAACTCCTCGAACGTACCATCCGGATGCGGGGTGTGGTTCACCACCCTGACGGCGACGATCGGCTCGTCCAGCCGTTGCTCCAGCCGGTAGAGCCTGCCGCATTCGTCATGCTGGATCTCGGCGGCGCCGCACTCCAGCAGATAGCGCCCCAGCCCGTAACGTTCGATCAGCACCCGGCGCCGGTTGGGGTCGCGCTCAAGGGCAATGCGTGTCAGCGACAGCGGCCGGCTGTCCTCGACGAGGTCGGCATCGATCAGCCTGCCGTGCCAGAGATAGACGGCGGTGCCGTCGCGCCAGGCGAGGGCAGGGCCGTGGTCGCTGTGAAGCCGTTCCTCGCCGTCAAGTGCGACGCGCGTTGCCGGCCAGACGGCGACGGCGATGCCGCGGAAGGGGTAGAGGCGATCGAGATGGAAGGCGATCCGGGCGAAGGCGACAGGTCCTTCGGCGCTGGCCGAGCATTCGACCGCGGCCGCGCGCGTCGCATCCTCGATGCCGTCGAGGTGGTGGAAAGGCGCGTCCTGCATCGGCATCGGCTCGAAAATCCGGGCGAGCCAATCGGAGAACAGATGGGTTCCGCCGGAGCGTCCCCCTGGCCCGGCGGCGCTACGCAACGCATCCGGCGGGAATACGCCGGCCGAGTCGTCGCGGAAGGCCAGGGCATGGGCGTTGCGGCGGCCCTGGATCGGCAGCCGGTCGGACCAGGATGCGAACAAAATCTGCTGGCGGAACGTGGCCCAGGCCTCGTCGCGGGCGCGCAGCAATTGTGCACCCACCGAGACGCCCCGACCGAGATTGCGGAGCGCGGGCGGCAGCTCGCGATAGGCGAAATGGGCACGCGCCGCGAGGACGAGCCCGGGCAATGCGCCGAAGGCCGCCGCCACGACCAGCACGCCGGCAGTGGCCCAGGGGCCGAGGTTGCGCGCCCCCAAATCCAGCAAAGAGCCGTAAAATGCCGGCTGCAGGGCGATGATGGCAAGCGAGGCGACCCAGGCGATGATTTCGCGCGGGCGGGGCCGGTGGGTGCGCCTGGGTGAAACGGGGACCGGGCGCAGGCTGCCCAGAACGATGATGAAGGCACTGAGCGTCGCGGCGAATGCAACGAAATCGCCGTCGGTGGGGATGACGACGATATGATTGACGACGACGAGGGCGAGCCCCAGCCAAAGCGCCGCACCCAAGATGGCCAGCGCCGCCGCGAAGCGCCAGAGCACCCGCGGCGGCGTCCTGAGGAAATCGACGGCCTGCATCGCCTCGCCGGGGCCATCGGCCCACAGGATATAGGCGGGCGGCGCCAATCCCGCCTGCCGGTAGGCCATGCCGATTGCCGATGTTGCCGCTTGCGGGTCTCGGGACAACCGCCCTTCCAGGCGGTCGCGCCAAGCCTTGGCGACTTCCTCAGGCGCCCGTACGTACAATTGAGCGCTCCCCCACGGTGCGCTCAATCCATTACGCGGCGCGGCCGAGCCTGCGGCTGGTATTCGCGCTGCCTGACCACGCGGTAATTGCCCGGTGGCACGGCAAGTGGCGAATGCTCCTCGTGCGACAGGTCGACCGGTGCTTCACCGGTTACCTTGATGAATCCGCCGCTGCCGGTTCCGTCTTCCCGGAAAAAGGCAACGCGGTCGGAATTCATGACGTGACGATGTCCAGTGTGTTCGCCACGGGCCAGCACGACCAGGCCTTCTTCGGGCGCTTCCGGAACGGCGCTCGAAGGAATGCGCGGGCACGGCAGAAGCAGAATGTCCCCCTGCCGAAAGGCACGATCTGTCGACATTTGCATGCTGATCCTCCTCTAAAGATGCATGACCCCGGGGCAGCACGACCCGCCAATTCCGCGTGGCGCTGCTCTGGCGAAGAAACAATCTCCAAAGCCCCGTGCAGGTTCCAATCTCAGCTGCATTATTGAACGGCAGGTGGGAGTAGGCCGTTTGGTGCTTCTACGGATGCCGCAAGGACAGAAGGGCGGGCGCCTTCGGACTCCGCTTTGGGTGGCATTGGGCGTGTTTGCCCCCGAACTTGATGCAATGTCGAAGAAATTTCCCGGTGTCGGCCCCAAGGGCAACGCCATGCCGGTCCATACGCACACCCCGGCGGCCCAATTGGCGCCCGGAATTGGTTCGCTCGGGGTAGCAAAAGAGCTTGCTCGAAGGGGCGAAAAATTCCCCGATCGGGCAGGGAAGAGACTAATCGCGCCGCGTTGACTTCCAAGCAATACTTCACGTACGTTCAACAGGTTAAGTAATTCGCGCGACGTCCACGACGCTGCGGGTAATTGAGCGGGTGAGCGCCCGCAGCCATGCAGCGCGAGAGCGGTAGGCCGATGGTGAAATCAGGAGGAGTTCCGATGTCTTCGAAGCTAGGTTTATCGCTGGCCATGGCCGCAGCGGCCGCCATCGGCATGATGGCAGCACCCGCAATGGCACAGACCTCGATCAAGGCGCTGTTCATGGCGCAGGCCGCCTATAGCGAGGCGGATGTGCGGTCGATGACGGCCGATTTCGAGAAGGCCAATCCGGACATAAAGGTCGACCTCGAATTCGTGCCGTATGAGGGGTTGCACGACAAGACGGTGCTGGCGCAGGCCTCGGGTGGCTACGACGTCGTGCTGTTCGACGTGATCTGGCCGGCCGAATACGCCACCAACAACGTATTGCTCGACGTAACCAAGCGCATCACGCCCGAGATGGACAAGGGCGTCCTGCCCGGCGCGTGGACCACGGTCACCTATGACGGCAAGCGCTATGGCATGCCGTGGATTCTCGACACCAAGTACCTATTCTACAACAAGGACATGCTGGCGAAGGCCGGCATTGCCGCGCCGCCCAAGACCTGGGACGAACTGGCCCAGGATGCCAAGATCATCAAGGACAAGAAGATCCTTGCAACCCCGATCGCCTGGAGCTGGGCGCAGGCTGAGGCTGTCATCTGCGATTACGCCACGCTGGTGGACGCCTATGGCGGCAAGTTCCTCGACGACAGCGGCAAGCCGGTGTTCCAGACCGATGGCGGGCTCAAGGCGCTGCAATACATGACGCAGAGCGTCAAGGATGGCATCTCCAACCCCAATTCCAAGGAGTTCCTCGAGGAGGACGTCCGCCACGTCTTCGAGAACGGTGAGGCCGCCTTTGCCCTCAACTGGACCTATATGTACAACCTTGCCAACGATCCCAAGGACAGCAAGGTCGCCGGCAAGGTCGGCGTCGTGCCGGCACCGGGCGTTGCGGGCATCAGCACCGCCTCGGCAGTGAACGGCTCGATGGGGTTGGGCGTCACCCAGGGCAGCAAGCATCCGGAGGAGGCCTGGAAATACATCACCTACATGACCTCGCAGCCGGTGCAGAACGCTTATGCCAAGCTCAGCCTGCCGATCTGGGGGTCGTCCTATGACGACCCGGCGGTGACGAAGGGCCAGGAAGCGCTCGTGGCGGCGGCAAAGGTTTCCCTGCCGCTCATGTTCCCGCGGCCGGCGACGCCGAAATACCAGGAGCTTTCGACGGCGTTGCAGGTGGCCATCCAGCAGGCGGTGCTCGGAACCTCGAGCCCCGAGGATGCGCTGCAGTCGGCGGTGGACAATTCCGGCTTGTAGTCACCATTTTCGGTCGCTAGAAGGCCAATCTATCGGACGGCGCCAATGGGGTGCCGTCCCTGTGTTCTTAAGAATGCAGGGTAGCCGAGAAAGCATCGGAAGCATGTCGGCGTGACCAATCGATGGATTTCGCTGAGGGCGTGGCTGCTGATGCTGCCGCTCCTGGCGGTGATGATTGCGGTGATCGGCTGGCCGCTGGTTGATACCATCCATCTCAGTTTCACCGACGCCAGGCTCGTCGGCAGTGGGGGTGATTTCGTCGGCCTTGCCAATTATCAGAAGGCGCTCACCGGGCGCCCCTTTCGCGACACCCTCACCAACACGGCAATTTTTGCGATCAGTTCGGTCGCGCTGGAAATCCTCTTAGGGATCGCCGCAGCTATCTTGCTCGACCAGGAATTTCGCGGCCGCACGGTGCTGCGGGCGTTGATGATCCTGCCCTGGGCGCTGCCGACCATCGTCAACGCCACGCTCTGGAGGCTGATCTACAGCCCCGAATTCGGCGCGCTCAATGCCCTGCTGACCCAGGTCGGGCTCATCTCCGACTACCGATCCTGGCTGGGCGAGCCGTCCTCGGCCATGGCCTCGCTGATCTTTGCCGATGCCTGGAAGAATTTCCCTATCGTCGCGCTGATCGTGCTGGCAGCCCTGCAGACGGTGCCGAAAGACATCAAGGCCGCCGCGGTGGTCGACGGCACGGGCGCCATCGCCTGGTTTCGGTTCGTGCTCTGGCCCTATATCGCGGGGCCCCTGATGGTCGCGCTGGTTTTGCGCACAATCGAAGCCTTCAAGGTTTTTGACATCATCTGGGTGATGACTCGCGGGGGGCCGGCCAACAGCACGAGGAGTCTTTCGATCCTTGTCTATCAGGAGGCGTTTTCCTTCCAGCGCGCCGGGTCGGGGGCTTCGCTGGCGCTGATCGTTACCCTCATCATCACGGTGCTGGCGGCGGGCTATATCTCGATCATCCGTCGCGGCGCCCTGGCAAGCTGATCCATGGAAAACCGTAGCCCCCTGGCATCCTTTTTCATCTATGCCGCAGCCCTGCTGCTGGCCGCGTTCATTCTCGCGCCGCTGCTCTGGCTGTTTGTGATGAGCATTTCGTCTTCGGCCGACCTCAATGCCCGGCCGTTGCACTGGTGGCCACAAACGATCGACCTGTCGCGCTACAAGACGCTGCTGACCATTGCTCCCAACAGTGCCGGCGAGGCATTTCTCGCCTCGCTCCGCAATTCGTTGGTGGTGGCAACGATTGCAACGGTCTTAGGCTTGCTGGTGGCCATCCCCGCGGCCTGGGCGGTATCCCGCAACCGTCAGACCGGCTGGTCGCTTTACGCCGTGATTGCGACCTATATGCTGCCTCCGGTCGCGCTCTCCGTGCCGCTCTATCGGCTGCTGGCAGGCCTTGGCCTGCTCAACACGGTCTATGGGCTGGCGCTGGTCTACCTCAGCATTCTTGCGCCGTTCACGACGTGGCTGCTCAAATCGGGCTTCGATTCACTGCCGCGCGAACTTGAACGCGCCGCCATGATCGACGGAGCCCGGCTCGACCAGACCATCCGGTTGATCGTGCTGCCGCTCGCCGCCCCGATCGTGACCACGACCGCCCTGTTCGCGTTGCTGCTGGCGTGGGACGAATTCTTCTATGCCTTGTTGTTCACCTCAGACCAGCAGGCCAAGACGCTGACCGTGGCCATCGCGGACCTCGCCGGCGGCCGCATCGCCGATTACGGCCTCATCGCTACGGCCGGTGTTCTGGCGGCGTTGCCGCCGGTTCTGATCGGCCTCGTCATGCAGCGGGCCCTGGTTTCGGGCCTGACCCAAGGTGGAGTAAAAGGATGACAAATCCAATCGAGACGAGCAACGGAGCCGGCCTTGCCGCCATCGAGGCGGAAATGGCGCGGCAGGTGGCCGATTCCATCGCCTCGATTTCTGCCGTCAAGGACCGCGCGACCGAAGTCGCAGCGGCGCTTCGTGCAACCGGCCGGTTGCTCCTCTTGGGGATGGGCGCCTCGCACGCCGCCGGCCGCATCGTCGAGCCGATCTACCGTAGTCTCGGCATCGAGGCCATCGCGTTGCCGATCTCCGAGCAGCTGACCGCGCCGCTGCCGACGGGCGACAAGGTGGTGCTCGTCGCTTCGCAATCGGGCGAAAGCGCGGAGGTGATCCGCTGGCTCGATCTCGTGCGCCCGAGTGGCATCGTCTTCGGCCTGACTCTCGATGGCGCTTCGACGCTCGCAAGGTCCGTGCCGTCTCTCATCGGCGCCGGTGGGGCCGAGATCGGCTTTGCCGCCACCCGCAGCCTCACCGTCACGCTTGCGCTTCACGCCGCCATTTTGGCCGAACTCGGGGTCGACCCGGCGCTGGCAATCGCGGCGCTGCAGGCCCCGCCCGCTGTCGACGACTTGTCGCTGGCCGTTTCAACTCTTGCCGCGGCCCGGGCTGTTGTTTCTTCCGGCCGCGAGCTCCACGGCGTCGCCGATGCCCTTGCGCTCGGCATCTGCGAACTGGCGCGGATTCCGGCTTTTGCGCTGGAAGGCGGCCAGTTCCGCCATGGCCCGCTCGAAATGCTTGGCCCCGAGGTCGGCGTCATCCTGGTGCGCAGCGACGAGGTGGGTGCCCCGCTGGTGGCGGGCGCTGCGACCGCTGCCCTCGATGCGGGCTCCCCGGTCGTCGTGTTCGATAGTTCCGCCCAGCCGCCGATTTTGGGCGCGGTAACGTTTGCCTTCCCCGTCGCCAAGGGCCTTGCCGCCGTCTTTGCCATGCTGCTCGTCGTCCAGCGCCTGATGCTGGGGCTAGCGGGCGCCCGTGTTGCCGATGTCGGCACGCCCAAGCGCAGCTCCAAGATAACGCGAACGGAGTGAGCCATGCGCGCCCTCGCCGCCATCGGTAACGTCAACATCGATCTGATCATGGGGCCGGTGACGCCTTGGCCGGCTTCCGGAACCGAGGTCTTCGTCAAGCACGACGAACTGCGACCGGGCGGTGCGGCGGGCAATGTGGCGTTGGCCTGGCAGGCCATGGGGTGCGACTTCCAGATCGGCGCCAATCTCGGCAATGACGAGTTCGGCCAATTCCTGAAACGCGCCTTTGGCCGTATCGGCGAGCGGTGGCCGGTTACCTCGACGGGCACGAGCCTTTCGGTCGGGCTTACCCATCCGGATGGCGAGCGCACCTTTTTCACCACGCTGGGGCATTTGCCTACGTTCTCCTTTGGCGATGCCCTCGCTTGTTTTGACGTCGAGCGCCTGCGCGGCGGCATTCTCCTGCTCTGCGGCTCGTTCGTGCTGCCGGCGCTCGCGCGCGACTACAACGCCATCTTCGATTGGGCCGAGGCGCATGGCATTGACGTCGCGCTCGATACCGGCTGGCCGCCCGGCGGGTGGTCGTGGGAAACCGTCGCCCGCACCCGCGGCTGGCTGCGGCGCTGCCGCTATCTGCTGTTCAATGAAATCGAGGCTGCGGCGCTTGCCGGCACTGAGGGTGGCGAAAGCGCTGCGCGCGCGCTGGTCGAGATCAGCGGCCGGCCCGATGCGGAGGTTGTGGTGAAGCTTGGCCCCAACGGGGCGCTCGGCATTTCCGGAACGGGTCAAATGGTGCGTGTGCCCGCCCGCGACATCGCCGTCGTCGACAGCATTGGGGCAGGCGATGCGTTCAATGCCGGCTATCTCTACGCCGCCGCCTCCGGGGCCGGCCTCGAAGCGGCGTTGCGGCAGGGGATCGACATCGCCTCGGCCGCCATTTCCACCTCGCCGCGCAGCTATGCCGGCATTGTCAACGCGGGTGGGCGAACCTGATGGCTACGCTGCAGATCGATAAAGTCAGCAAGCATTTCGAAGGCGCTCAGGTGCTCAAGGGCATCGATCTGATGCTCGATGATGGCGAGTTCCTGGTGCTGCTCGGGCCCTCCGGCTGCGGGAAATCAACGCTCCTCAGCATCATCGCCGGCCTGCTGGAGCCGACTTCGGGCGATGTGCGGATCGGCGAGCGTTCCGTGGTCGGGGTCCATCCCAAGAACCGCGACATCGCCATGGTGTTCCAGTCCTACGCGCTCTACCCCAACATGACTGTCCGCCGGAACATCGGCTTCGGGCTCGAGATGCGGAAGGTCGCGCGGCCGGAGCGTGAGGCGGCGGTGGCGCGGGCGGCCAAGATCCTACAGATCGAGCCATTGCTGGATCGCCGGCCCGCCGAGCTTTCGGGCGGCCAGCGGCAGCGCGTCGCGATCGGCCGTGCGCTGGTGCGCAACCCGGCAGTGTTCCTGTTCGACGAACCGCTCAGCAATCTCGATGCAAAACTGCGCATGGAAATGCGCGTCGAACTCAGGCGCCTGCACGAATTGCTCGGCACCACCATCGTCTATGTCACCCACGACCAGATCGAGGCGATGACCCTCGCTACCCGAATCGCGGTGATGCGCGATGGCCGCATCGAGCAATTGGGTACGCCGAGCGAAATCTACGACCGTCCGGCCAACCTTTATGTCGCTGGGTTCGTGGGCTCGCCGGCCATCAACCTGCTCGAGGCGACCGTTGTCGACGGCCTCACGGTGCAACTGGCCGAGGGTGGCCAGACCGTCAGCCTGTCTTCCGATCAGGTCGGGCGCATGCCTGCGTCGGGGACCCGCGTGCTGGTCGGCGTCCGGCCGGAAGCTTTCGGGCTCGTGCCGCCCGAAACGCCAGGCGCCATCACCGCCACGATCGAGGATGCCGAGCTCACCGGCCCGGAAAAGCTCGTCCTCGCCAAGCTCGGCAACGCCCGCTTTACCGCGAGCATCGACCCGCACGCCAGCGTCGCCGCGGGGACAACCGGTGGTTTCGTGATCGATGGTATGGGCGCCAGCCTGTTCGATCCGGATACCGGCCAGCGGCTGTGAAGGGGTGGCTTCCGAGACCTTCGATCTCTGTCGAACCATGAGGCGCATCAGGTGGCTGGGGCCCATCCTTCGACAGGCTCAGGATGAGGTTGGGTGTGTGGGATGGCTGGCGCAGGCCAGCCGGGTTTTGTGCCTTGGAGCAGACCCGGTCGACCTCTCCCTCGGTGGACCTCATGGTGAGCTTGTCTAACCACGAGGTCGGGCCCGAGACTCGGTTTGCGCTCATCCTTCGGCAAGCCCGGATCAGCGTGAAAACCTACAGCGCCAGCGCCGGCAAGCTGTGGAAGGCTGACCGCAGCGCGTCGGACCAGCCTTCGGAAATCGCGACGTAATAGGGGTCGTTGCGCTCAAAGCGCTTGCTGACGCCGCGCGCAAAACTGTCGGCGCGGTAGAGGTGCATGTCGAGCGGCAGCCCCACCGAAAGGTTCGATTTCAGCGTCGAGTCGAAGGAAACCAGCAGCAGTTTTATGGCGTCTTCGTCGCTCATCTTCCGGTCGTAGGCGCGCACGATGATCGGCTTGCCATATTTGTGCTCGCCGATCTGGAAGAAGGGCGTATCGGGCGAGGATTCGATGAAATTGCCCTCAGGGTAGATGTAGAAGAGCCTTGGCTCGTCGCCCCGGATCTGCCCACCCAGGATAAAGGACGCCGCAAACGCATCGGCCGTCTGGCCGGCGGGCGCCGCGTCGCGGATCACCTCCTTGACGGTAGTGCCGATGAGTTGGGCGGTCTGAAACATCGACGCCGTCTGCATCAGCGAGGGCTTGCCGGGTTCCTCGATCCGGATCTGCTCGTCGAGGCGGCCGATCACGGCCTGGGTGGTCGCGAGATTGCCGGCCGAAAGCAGCACGATCAGCCGGTCGCCCTCGCGCGACCAGACATGCATCTTGGAGAAGGTGGAGATGTTGTCGAGCCCCGCATTGGTGCGGGTGTCGGACATGAAGATCAGCCCGCGGTCCATCTTCAATCCGACGCAATAAGTCATGGTTCAGTCCAGCAGGATTCGATTCCGAAATTACTGCTCTACGCTGATCTCGACCGCAAGGGTTTCGGCGGCGCTGCCCATGCGAATACCGGAAACCGGCGCGGCATAGTGGTAATCGAGGCCGACGGCGAGGCGCACGTAATGCTCCTCCGGACAGACGTCGTTGGCGGCATCGAACCCGACCCAGCCGAGCCCATCCACCCAGGCCTCCGCCCAGGCGTGGCTGGCCGTCTGCTCGGCTACGCCCTCCATCAGCAGATAGCCCGAGACATAGCGGGCGGGGATGCCGAGCAGCCGGGCGACGGCGATGAAAATATGGCTGTGATCCTGGCAGACGCCGCTGCCGGCGACCAGCGCGGCTTCGGCTTCGGTCGCGACGCTGGTGGTGCCGGGCATGTAGGCGACGCGGGCGTGGATTTCCGACATCAGGCGGTGCAGCAATGGCAGGCGCTCGTCGACACCACCCCGCAGGCTTTCGGCGAGGGCAGTGATGGCCGGGCCCTTGCCCGTCAGCTCGGTCTCGCGTTCGAAAACCCAGGTCGGCGGCACGCCGTTGCCGAGGCCGAAAACCCCGCCGCGGTCTTCCGTCACGATTTCGCCGCTGGCGCGAATGACGATTTCCTCCGCCGAGCGATCATGCCTGACGAGCGCGGTGCGGTTGCCAAAACCGTCGGTGTAGTTTGCCTCGATCCGCGCGCCCTCGACCCCCACGTCCCAATGGCGCACGACCTGCCCCGCGGCGCTCAGCGGCCACAGCCGCAGGCGCTGCAGCGCGTAAGGAACCGGCTGGTCGTAGCGGTAGCGCGACAGATGGCTGACGGTCAGAAGCAAATGGCCCTCAATCGAAATTGTAGGCTGCGGCGATCTGGGCGCCGAGCTTGTTGTTCTGGGCGATGAAATCGGCAAGGAACTCGTGCAGGCCGGAATCGATAATGGCGTCGATCCCGAGATTGCTGAGCGTCGTCAGGGTGATCTCAGCCGCGCCATGACAGGGCTGCCGCCGATGGTAGTCCATCGCGAGAAAATCCAGGTTCTCGACGATGTTGCGGTAGCAATAGTTGAGCGAGCGCGGCATGCGGCCGTCGAGGATCAGATAGTCGGCGATCTGCCCCGGCCGGTACTGCCCGTCATAAACCCAGCGGTAGGAGCGATGGGCGGAGACCGAGCGCAGGATAGATTCCCATTGATAGTTGTCGAGCGTGGTGCCGACATAGGAGACCGACGGCAGCAGGACGTAATATTTGACGTCGAGGATGCGCGCGGTGTTATCGGCCCGCTCGATGCAGGTGCCGAGGCGGCAAAAATTGAAGATCTCGTTGCGGAGCATGGTGCCGTGGAAGGCGCCGCGGATCAGCGACGTCTCCCGTTTAATATGGTCGAGCACCGGCGGCAGCTCGCTCTCGGCGAGCGGCTGGGCGAGCACGGCTTTCAGCGCCATCCACGCTTCATTGACCGCCTCCCAGGCGTCGCGGGTGAGCGCCGTGCGCACCATGCGTGCGTTGGAGCGTGCGGCCTCGATGCAGCTAATGACGCTCGAGGAATTATCGCGGTCGCGCAGCAGGAAGTCGGCGACGGTCACGGCGGAGAATTGCTGGTGCTTATCGCCAAAGCCCTGGCGGGCGCCGGCGGAGGAGACGACCGAGGACCATTCCTCGGCCGCCGAATTGGAACGGGTGAGGGCCATGCGGAGGCCGGCATCGACGATGCGCGCCATGTTCTCGGCGCGCTCGATGTAACGGTGCATCCAGTAAAGGCCGCTGGCGGTGCGTCCGAGAAGCATCTGTTTTCCTGTTCCTCAGTCGTCCAGTACCCAAGTGTCCTTGGTGCCGCCGCCCTGGCTGGAATTTACCACGAGCGAGCCCTCCTTCAGCGCCACGCGAGTCAGCCCACCGGGCGTGATCCGCACCCGGTCGGAGACCAGCACGAAGGGCCGCAGATCGACGTGGCGCGGGGCCAGCCCGGCATCGGTCAGGATCGGCGTGGTCGAGAGGGCCAGGGTCGGCTGCGCGATGTAGTTACCCGGCCGCGCGCGGAGCTTTTCCGAAAAGGTTTCGCGCTCAACCTTGGAAGCGGCGGGGCCGACCAGCATGCCGTAGCCGCCCGAGCCGTGCACTTCCTTCACCACCAGCTCTCCGAGATGCTCCAGCACATATTTGAGGCTGTCGGGTTCGGCGCAGCGCCAGGTCGGCACGTTTTCGAGGATCGCCTTGCGGCCGGTATAGAACTCGATGATTTCGGGCATGTATGAATAGATCGCCTTGTCATCGGCGATGCCGGTGCCGGGTGCATTGGCGATGGTGATGTTGCCGGCGCGGTAGACGTCCATGATGCCGGGCACGCCGAGAGTGGAGTCAGGCCGAAACGTCATGGGGTCGAGATAGGCGTCATCGACGCGGCGATAGAGCACGTCGATCGGATGAAACCCTTCGGTCGTCCGCATGGCGACGCGGCCATCGACCACGCTGAGGTCGCTGCCCTCCACCAGTTCCACGCCCATCTGGTCGGCGAGGAAAGCGTGCTCGAAATAGGCCGAGTTGTAGATGCCCGGCGTCAGCACGGCGATGGTCGGGTTGGCCTTGTCGCCGCCGGGCGGGGCGACGGCCGCGAGCGACTGGCGCAGGAATTGCGGATAGTTCTCGACGGGCAGAACCTTCACCTGCTGGAACAGCTCGGGGAAGAGCTGCATCATCGTTTCCCGGTTTTCCAGCATGTAGGAGACGCCGGAGGGCGTGCGGGCATTGTCCTCCAGCACGTAGAACTGGTCTTCCGCCGTGCGAACGATATCGACGCCGATGATATGGGTATAGACCCCGCCCGGTGGCCTGAAACCGATCATCTCCGGCAGGAACGCCTCGTTCTGGGTGATGAGCTGCTTGGGGATGCGGCCGGCGCGGATGATCTCCTGGCGCCCATAGATGTCGGCGAGGAACGCATTGAGCGCGATCACCCGCTGCTCGATGCCCTGCGATAGCCGCCGCCATTCGCGGCCGGTGATGATCCGCGGAATGATGTCGAAGGGGATCAGCCGCTCGGCCGCCTGTTCGTCCCCATAGACGGCGAAGGTGATGCCGGTCTTGCGAAAGACGCCCTCGGCGTCACGGGCTTTCTGGCTGAGCTTGGTGGGGGTTTGGGTATCGAGCCACTGGCGCAGCGGCGCGTAGCACGGCCGGACGTTCTCGTCCGCAATCAGCATCTCGTCGAACAGCGTCACTCGCATCCCCCTGCCGCTCGTACATACAAGCGCGTCGGTGGAAAAATGCAAGCCTTTGTCCAAGGTTTGTGCAGCGCTAGGGTGTGCTGATGGATTGAGCAGGGATGGGATGGGATGGGCCGTAGTAGCTGGTATCGGTCGTTCCACATTCCCGGTGTCATTCCCGCGCGGGCGGGAATCTTTGTTTTGTGCAAGCACGGTGCTCACCAGGAACAGAGATTCCCGCCTGCGCGGGAATGACACGGTGCTTGGGGGCCGGTCAGCGAAAATCCTCCAGCCGCGCCATCAGATCGCGCGTCCGCGGATAAAGGTCGCGGAACACGGCATACCGGCGAGCGTAAACCTCGGCGGTCGCCGGGTCCGGTCGGATCTCGGTGGCAACTGGGTTCCACCGCGCAATGTCGCCGAGGCTGGCATCGCCAATGGCGACGGCAGCCAGAAAGGCGTCGCCAAAGGAAGCGCCGATGGTCTTTTCCCGCAAGGTCTGGGAGCGCTGGGAAAGGTCGGAGGTCGCCTGCGCCCAGACGCGGTTACGGGTGCCCCCGCCCACCGAAAGAATGGCCGCAGGGTCCTGGCCGGCTTCGAGATAGGTGTCGATGATGTGCCTCGTGCCCAAGGCAATCCCTTCCAGCACGGCGCGGTAAATGTCGGCGCGGGTGTGGGTGAGGTTGAGCCCGAACAGCACGCCCCGCGCGTGCGGATCGTGGATCGGCGTCCGCTCGCCCGAAAAATACGGCAGCAGCACGAGGCCGTTTGCCCCCGGCGGCGAAGTCGCGGCTTCGGCGGCAAGCGCAGGGATGGCGGTCGCCGGATCAAGGTCCCGCGCCAGTTGGTCGGCGAACCAATGGCTGAGCGTGCCGCTAGTCGCGAGCCCGGCCATTGCGGCGTGCTGCCCCGGGAACAGCCACGGCGCATACCAGAGCCGGGGATCTCGCACGCGTTCAGCCATCGGCATGATGACGAAGATGGTCGAGCCATACATCAGCATCATGCTGCCGGGATCGATGACGCCAACGCTTGCCGCTTCGGCCGCCGCATCGATGGTGCCGACGATCACCGGGGTCCCCTCGGCAACGCCGGTCTCCGCCGCCGCTTGGGCGGTAATGCCGCCGGCGACATCGGTGGTCCAGGCGAGCTCGGGGAGCCTTTCGAGCCCGATCAGGTCGCTGGTGAGCGCATCGCTCCAGTTCTGCCCATCGACGAGATAGAGCGGGGTCACACCTGCGGCCGAATAGTGGTCGACCACGAAGCGGCCGGTCAGCCGGTGCACGAGAAAACTGGTCGCGCCCAGGACCTTTGCCGTGCGGGCAAAGACTTCCGGGCGGTTGCGCTTGAGCCAGAGGATTTTGGGGCCGACCGACTGCGAGGTCAGCGCATTGCCGCAGCGTTCGACCAAGACGTCTTCGCCGATTTCAGCCGTAAGCTCAGCAATCTCCTTGGCGGCGCGGGTATCCACGCCATAGAGCACCGCGTTCATCAGCGGCTCGCCATCCGCGTCGACGGGCAGCATGCACGGGCCTATGGCGCTGGCCCCGATAGCGCGGATTTCTGTCGGTGAAACGCCGCTATCGGCGAGCAGCCGCTGGCTCAGAAAGGTAAAATTCTCCCACCAGTCCTCCCGCGCACGGTGCTCCGCCCAACCGGGATGGGGCACGATCAACTGATGCGGCGTGCTCGCGCTGGCGACGATATTGCCCTCACCGTCAACCAGCACGCCCTTGGACTCATAGGTGCCGATATCGATGCCGAGGTAATACCTCATTGCGGGAACTCGTCCCGGTCGAGGCTGAAACCGGCGCCGATCTGGGCGATGGCGGCGATGAGCAGTTTTGTCAGGCCGGCGAGATCGGAGAGGTCCAAAACTTCCAGGGCCGAATGGCTGTAGCGCATGGGAAAGCCGAGATCGATGGCCGCCACGCCTCGGCCGACCAGTTGCACATAGGACGAGTCGGTGAGCGCCCCGATATGGGCGCTGCGCTGCAGGTGGATGGCTTCGAGCGCGGCGGTTTCCTCGAACAGGCGGACGAGCGCCGGATGGGGGATCGTGCCATTGAGCGTGCCCCGGCCGTGGAAGGAATAAAGGCTCATCGCCGGCCCGCGCCCGAGGCTGACATCGCCGCGTAAGGCCATGTCCGGCGTGTCGGTCGCAAGGATCAGGTCGAGCTGGATGGCGATGTCCGGCTGCAGCGTCTGCGCCGCGGTGACCGCGCCCCGGAGGTTGAATTCCTCCTGGACGGAAAAGACAAGATGGACTGTCGGGCGCTGCTCGGCCCCGAACAGCGCGCGCGCGACTTCGACGATCACCGCACAGGCCGCCCTGTCGTCCACTGATGTCCCGGCGAGGCGATCGCCCGCCAGCGAAAGCACCTTGGGTTCGTAGACCACCGGGGTGCCAATATCGATGCCGGCGGCGAGCACGTCGGTGGCATTGTCGAAACCGGCGTCGATATAGAGTTCGGGGTAGGGGAGAACGCGGTATTTTTCGTCCTGGCCGGTCGCGTGGTGGCTCTTGTTGGCGATGACGCCGGTCACGTCCCGGCCCTCGGCGATCATGAACAGCACCGCCTGCGCCGGGAGCGCTTTTTCGGGCACGCCGCCAAGCCGCTCCACTCGAATGAGGCCACTCGGCTCGATCCGGCGCACGACGAGGCCGAGCTGATCCATATGCGCGAAAAGCATGACGCTGGGCGCATCGGAGGTGCCGGGAATGGTCGCGATGAGATTGCCGAGGCGGTCGGTGCGGGCGGAAATCCCGAGCGCCCGGATTTCGGCGGCGAGCCGTTTTCGCACGCGGCCCTCGTAGCCGCTGAGGCCGGGAATGAGCATCAGGTCGGAGGCGAGCTTGCGCAGGCGGTCGACCAGCGCGTCGTCGTCCGGGAGACTGCCGAGCATGTTCAGCCTTTCCGCGCCGCGCGTGCCAGCCGCATGAATTCGCCGGCGCGGTCGGGATCGACCGGCTTCCAGGTGTTGCCGTCAATTTTGAGGGAAGAGCCGACGATGCAGCCATCGGCGACCTTCAGCACCTCGGCTACGGTTGCGTGCTTCACCCCCGTATTGGCGAGAACCGGGGTGGTCGGCAACGCGCGCTTGACGGCTTCCAACTCGGTGAGCTTCGCCGCCTCGCCAGTGATCGCACCGGACACGAGGACCGCATCCGGAATGCTGGAGAACACGGCGCTGCGGGCACGCTCGGCAAGGCTCCGCTGATCGAGCGAATAGGCGAATTCGGCAGAGACGTTGTAGAGCAGCGCGAGATCCCGCCTGCCCAGCCGGTCGCGGTAGCGCATGGCGGCGCCGGCATCGGGCTGCCATGGGCCCATGTCCGACGCGTAGGTGCCGGTAAAGATTTCACGGACGAAGCGGGCGCCGGTCGCCGCCGCGACGGCGATGGAACTGAGCGGATCCCAGAGCATGTTGACGCCGAACGGCACTGTGATGTCGTGGCGCAGCCGGCCGATGACATAGGCCATGGTGGCGGTAGAGGCGGGATCGACCTTGAACTCATAGGGCCGGTCATTCTCGTTGCCGAACATCACGGCATCGAACCCGGCCTCCTGCAAGGCCTGCAGGTCCTTCAGCGCCGCGGCGATGATGCCTTCGACACCTGTTTCATAATCGTGCAGCGGTGAGCCGGGCAGGGCGCCCAGATGCACCATGGCGATGACCGGCTTGATGTCGCCGAATACGGCCCGGAATTTTTCGGCCATGCCTTCTCCCCCATATTTGCCGGCCAGTCTATTTGACCGAGCCGGCGGTCAGTCCCTTGACGATGAAGCGCTCGAGGAAGATGCCGATCAGCGCCAGGGGCGCGATGGCGGTGGTCGAGAGCGCAGCCATCGACCACCAGTTGATCCCTTGCGAGCCGGTCTGGCTGGCGACCATCACCGGCAGCGTCTTGGCGTCACTGCTGGTCAGCAGCGCGGCGAAGAAATATTCGTTCCAGGTCAAGACTTCCGAGAGCAGGAAGGCCGCGACCATGCCGGGGAGCGCGATCGGCAGGATGATATGCCAGAACGCCCCCCAGGCGGAGAGGCCATCGACAAGTGCCGCCTCGTCGAGTTCGACGGGAATCGTGTTGAACTGGTCGCGCATGATCCAGATCACGATCGGCAGCACCGTCAGCGTATAGAGCAGCACCAGGCCGACGGTGGTATCGAGCAGCGCCAGCTCGCGGTAGAGCACGAGGAACGGCAGGGCCAGGACCACCGGCGGCAAAATCAGCTGCGACAGGAAGAAGAAAGAAATGTCGCGGTTGCGCATCCAGAGGAATTTGTACTCGAAGCGCGAGAGCCCATAGGCCGCGAGCGAGCCCAGGACCACCGCCAGCAGCGAGGCGCTGACCGAGGTGACGACGCTGTTGGTGAAGCGCGAGAGGAACTCGTCGCGCACCGTCGAGGTCTCGAAGATCGTATCGGGCGATAGCCCAAGCGAGCGCCAGCCCCGCCAGTCGGGCCGGAAGTTGAGCCAGGGGATGAGGCTGCCGCGGGTCACGTCGACTGCCGTCTTGGTCGAGGTGGTGATGGTCCAATAGATCGGAAACAGTGACACGACGGTCCAGGCGATCAGTGCGCCATAGATGAAGACGCGGCTGATGATGACGGTCGCGCGGAAGCTGACATCCTTGTGTGGCACGGCGCGATCGAGGGAGGCGGTCACGGCCATCGCGCGCCCCCTCAGGTGATGCGCCGCACGAAGCGGGCAGTGAAATTGAGGAGCAGGGTGACGAACACCACGATCAGCACCAGGTAGAACATGGCAAGCATGGTGCCGTAGCCGACATTCGAGCGGTCGCGGTATTCGCGATAGATGAAGCTCGAGACCGTATCGGTCGCGCCGCCGGGGCCGCCCGAGGTGGTATTGATAACGATATCGGCGAGCTTCAGCTTGAAGATGATGCGGAGGACGATTGCGGTGATACTCACCGGCAGCATCAGCGGGAAAGTGATCTCCCAGAACTGCTGCCAGCGATTGGCGCCATCGATGCGCGAGGCCTCCATCACATCCTTGGGCAGCGCCTGGAGCCCGGCGAGCAGCAGGATCATCATGAAGGGGATCGAAACCCAGGCGTCCATCGCCTCGATGCTGAGCCGCGCGACCCACGGATCGGTAAAGAAGGAGGGGCTCTGCCAGCCGAGACGGCGCGCCAGGGTCGCCAGCGGGCCGTAGCGATATTCCATCATCGATTTGCCGATCATCCAACTCACGGCGACCGGGCTCAGCATGAAGGGCAGGAGGAACGCGACGCGGAAGAATTTTCGCGCCTTGATCTCCGCATTGAGAAGCAGCGCCAGGGCAAAGGCGATGGCGTACTCCACCAGTACCGCCAGCACATAGTAGACCATGTTGAGCAGTGCGTTGCCGTAATAGGCATCGCGGAACAAGGCGGTAAGGTTGTCGGCGCCGTTGAACCGCTGCCCGCTAAAGGAGCTTAGGTTCCAGTCGGTCAAGGCGATGTAGAAGCCGAAGAGCGTGGGAAAGATCACCATCGCCACGGTAAAAAGCGCAGCCGGCAGGATGAACAGCGCCCGCTTGCCCTTTTCGCCGCGGATCAGCACCTGGCCAATACCGAGGGCGATACCCCAGAGCACGAAGGTGTAAAGCACCGGCCGCCAATTGGCGAAGCCCAGGGGGAAGCCGGCCGCTTCGTGCAGGATCTGGACGGCACCCATGACAGCAAGGATCACCGACGCCACCGCGATCAGCAGCCGGCCCGGTGTCGCCCGGCTTGTAGCGCCCGACAATCGACCGGGAGGGTAGGCCGCTGCGGGCGTCAGCGTGGTATTTTGCATCAGTCGTTCCCGGCCGCGATGGTCTGCTGCGGCGAAAGCCTTGAAGCGCGGACGCCGGCGGCAAAACGAGCCGCCGGAATCCCTGGTCTGGGGGCGGGCCCCCGTCTGCTCACGCGTTCATTCCCAACGACGCTTTGTAGAGCTTGATCTGGTTGTCGCGGCCGATCTGGTCGGTCAGCTTTTCCCAGGCGGCAGCGATGGCATCGGCGCCTTCCTGCGGCTTCATCTTGCCGGCGAAGGTGTTCGCCAGGATGTCCTCGGCGAGGCTGTAATACTGGAAGATGCCGGGAATGCGCGGCTCGATCGCCCCGTTCGGGTGGTTGTACGAGTTGAACTGGGAATCGAGGTA
Source organism: Devosiaceae bacterium (assembly GCA_035493835.1). GTDB lineage: Bacteria > Pseudomonadota > Alphaproteobacteria > Rhizobiales > Devosiaceae > DASZTU01. The sequence goes on along the minus strand of DATJHO010000114.1, from coordinate 26,668 downwards.
ATTGGTGGTGAACTCGCGGTCGTAGCCCGCAGCCACCCATTCATCGATATTGTGATGGCTGTTGCGGTAGGGCTGGAAGCCCGAAGGATACGCCGCCGTCCACAGCGACAAATCCTTGCCGCCCAGATGCGCGGCGGCGCTCCAGGCTGCCTTGTGCTTCTTCTCGTCGCTGTCGACGCGCTTCATCACATAGATGCCCCAGCCGAGATAGGCGAGGTTGGGCGCAAAGTTGGGGCCACTGGTGAGCTTCTCCCACTGGCCGGTCTTCGAGTTGTAGACGTCGTCCGAGCCGGGCAGGATGTCGAAGGCGCAGGTATCGCCAATCACCGAGGCATCGTTGGTCTTGGCGTTGGAGCCGATATCGCCCCACCAGACCAGCATCGAGCCCGTGCCGCCGAGGAATTGCTGGAAGCCGGTGGTGTTGGGATCGGCGTTCAGCTGGTCGGCGGGCTCATAGGGCAGTGCATCGACGACGTCCTGGATTGCGCGCACCCAAGCCGGGTTGTTGATGCGCGGTTTCATGGTGTCGACGTCGAACAGCCAGGCCTTGTCGTCAGGGTGCTTGGCATAAGCGGTGGCGCGGCTCCCGAGGAAGTAGAAGCCGAACCCGCCCCAGGCTTTTGCCGGGTCGAGATAGCCATAGGCATCCTGTCCGGCGATCTGCTTGCCCTTGAGGAACTTCGTGACCGCCTGCACCTGCTGCCAGGTCCGTGGTACGGCCCATTCGGTGGTGTTGCCGGCGTCCTTCCAGGCCTTGGCGAGGTCGGCGTCGCTGAAATAGTCCTTGCGGTAATTGAAATTGTGCGTGTCGCCGTCGATGGTGACGCGGTATTGCTTGCCGTCCCAGGTACCGACCGGCGGCTTGAGGTAATTCACCAGATCGGTCATATCGATCTGCTGCTTGACCCAGTCCGGCATCTCGGACGCCAGCCCCTTGCCGCAGACGTCGCCCTCGAAGGGGGCGCCCATCTCGAGGAGGTCGAAATCGATGGTGCCGGTCGCGATCGATTGTTGCAGGCGCGGATTGTAGTCGGCCTGGGCCAGGTCGATCCAGGTGATCTTGGCGCCCGTATAGGCTTCCCAGGGCTTCAGGAAGCCGCGGAACAGCAAATTGTGCAGGTTCTGGTTATTGAGCCCCATGAAGCTCAGTTCGACGCCCTGGAACTCGCCTTGCTTGACATTAGCCTTCGTCGCGTCGAGGCAGAGTGCGCCGACCTTCTGCCAGTCCGCATCGGTGGGCGAGCCCTTGCCGACACCCGGAATCTGCAGCAGCTTGGCGCGCAAATCGCTTTCGGCATCGGCAAAGGCCGGGCCAGGATTGAAGCCGAGCGCGCCGGCTGCGCCCATCGCTCCCAAGGCTGCGCCGCCCTTGAGCAGGTTGCGGCGACTGATCTGGAGATAGCGTTCGTAATCGGCGACTTTCATCGCGTTCCTCCCGGATTGAATTCTCCCTGCCTAGGGCTGCATTGCCGAGCGTTGAGCCAGTTCCGGGATGGAGGAGAAGCGATCCGCAAGGGATGCGGCGCAATGGCAGCCCCCTTGCCTGAACCCGCTCATCGAACCCGGCCTGGCTTCTTGGCGCGCTCGCGATCAGCCAACAAGACAACCAATGGTAGGAAGCAAATCGTCGTTAAGTCAACAAGATAACTGGATGGTATAAATCGTTGCGTACAGTAACGATGATGTACGTTACTCATCCGGCGCAATGACGCCCTTCTTGAATATGAAGCAGCCATAGAAGCGCCGCTCCCCGGTCTGGATCACGCAATAGGCGCGCTTGGCGAGATCATAGAAAGCGAAGCGTTCGACTGTGCCCATCGGCAGGGATTTTCCTGACGCTGCATCGATTTCGCGCTGCACCTCCGCCTGTACCGGAGGGACCTCGTCGGGCTTGCCGACGATCTCCATCCGGAGCGCTGGCTGGGGCACGAAGCTGTCGAGCGGCAGGACCGACAGGATGGCGCGCGCGGCCCGCGCCGCCGTGACGTTGTCGATCCTGAGCAGCGTTCCGAGCGCGGAGATCCGGGCGGTCGAATCCGCCGGGAAATTGGTGTCGCAGATGACCACGTCATCGCCATGCCCCATTGCCCTGAGGGCGCTGAGCACGTCGGCATTCAAGATCGGATCGATCCCTTTCAGCATTTTGCATTCCTCCCTGTTTTGGCGGTCTCCGCCATCAAGTCGAGTTTAGCGCGGGCCCGCTTTGGGTGAGCGGGCTCGATAGTTGATCAATCGATTTGGTAGTCGAAATCGCACGTTTGTTCAGTCGTTTTCTCGTTGTGGCTCGCGTAGAACAAACAAGCCGCAGGCTGGTGAGGTGACGGTTGCCCTGAAAGCAGGGGAGCTGCCTCGACTTCTCTTGAAAGGTGGTCCATTGCCGCGCAACCCTTCCGTTCAACGTGTCCCCAAGAGGGAACTTGCTTGCCCGGCGCCGCCTCTCCTGGTGCCAAATACCAGCGATCACAAGGGGAAATCATGGACAGGTCGGTAGTCGCGGTAGTCGTTACCTATAACCGCTTGGCAATCCTTCGGAAGGTGATTGCAGCCCTCATGACCCAGAGCTTTCCGCTTCGGGAAGTCATTGTCGTCGACAACAAGAGCACGGACCAAACGTCCCGCTTTCTCGAAGAGCAGGCGCAAGGCGAAACTCTTTACCCGTTGCGCGTCATCGACATGGGGAGCAACCAGGGGGGCGCCGGCGGGTTTGCGCGGGGCGTGGAGGAGGCCTACAGCCAGGGCGCCGACCTGATCTGGCTCATGGACGATGATTGCGTCCCCGAGCCCGATGCGCTGGAGCGGCTCGTCAGTGGCTTTGACGATCTCAAGGAAAGCCTCGCCGGATCGCAGGACAAGACCAGCGCGCCCGAGCCGGGCTTCGTCTGCTCGAACGTGCGGTGGAAGGATGGGTCTGCCTGCGAGATGAACATCCCCAAAGCCAGCACCTTCTGGAGCCGCCATTATCAGCCTCAGCGCCCCTATGTCGGCGTTGCCAGTTGCTCGTTCGTTTCGGTTCTCGTCAACGCGCGCGTAATTCCCCTGGTGGGCCTGCCGATCCGCGAGTTCTTCATCTGGTACGAGGACGTGGAGTTTACCTCGCGGGTAGCCAAGCGCTGGCCCGGCTTTCTCATTCTCGATAGCCTCGTCGTCCATGAAATTCCCCAGAACCAAGGCGTTCACTACCGCGATGTAAACGCCCAGAATGTCTGGAAATACCAATACGGCATCCGCAACCAGGCCTCCGTTTTTGCCTCGGGACCGTTCGGAATCATTCAGGCTGCGCGGCTCATTGCCCAGCAGGTCGGGCAGATGTCGGCGGGCAAGGTGCCGCTCCGGCTGCAGGCCCGCGTGGTTTGGGCGGGACTATCCGGGATAGCGTTTCACTACCGGTACAAGATCCGCTATCCGGCACCGCGTGGGGGCTGATTTTGACAAGGCGACGCCCATGGCTGTGCGCAATTGTGGACGGCGCTTGGAGCGGCTGCTCGCCGCTTCCAGCGCGCGGCGCTATCCTTGTTGAACGGCCTGGTTCCCGGAGGACAGATTGTACGATTGGCTGATTGTTGGCGCCGGCTTTGCCGGCAGCGTTCTGGCCGAGCGCTTGGCGGCCGGGCGCAATGAGCGGGTGCTGCTGATCGATCGCCGCAACCATGTCGGCGGCAACGCCCATGACCGCTATGATGACGCGGGCCTGCTCATTCACCAATATGGGCCACACATCTTCCATACCAATTCCAAGCAGGTTTTCGACTACCTGACGCAGTTTACCGATTGGCGTCCCTATGAGCACAGGGTACTTGCGGAAGTCGATGGCAAGCTGGTGCCCATCCCGATCAACCTGGACACGGTCAACAAGCTTTATGGCCTCAGCCTGAGTTCGGCGGAACTGGAGGAATGGTTCAAGGCGCGCGCCGAGCCCGTGGAGACGATCAAGACCTCCGAAGACGTCGTTGTCTCCGTCGTCGGCCGGGAACTCTACGAAAAGTTCTTCCGCGGCTACACGCGCAAGCAATGGGGGCTCGATCCCTCCGAACTCGACAAGTCAGTCACCGCGCGGGTGCCGGTCCGCACCAACCAGGATGACCGCTATTTCGGCGACGAATTCCAGTTCATGCCCCTCAATGGCTATCACCGCCTGTTCGAGAACATGCTCCGCCACCCGAACATCCATGTGATGACCCAGACGGATTTCCGCGAGGTGAGGGACTCGATCCCGCATCGGCGCGTGATCTACACCGGAGCGATCGATGAATACTTCGATCATTGTTTCGGCCGGCTGCCCTATCGGTCGCTCCGATTCGAGCATGTGACGCTAGATGAGGCCCGGCATCAGCCGGTGGCGGTCGTGAACTATCCGCAGACCAAGGATTATACCCGCGTCACCGAATACAAGCACCTCACTGGGCAGCAGCACGCGAAGACGGCCCTGACCTATGAGTATCCGTGCTCGGGCGGGGACCCCTATTACCCCATTCCGAACGCCCGGAACCAGGAGCAGTTCAAGAAGTACGAGCGCCTGGCCCTTGCTACGCCGGATGTGTGGTTCGTCGGCCGCCTTGCGACCTACAGGTACTACAACATGGACCAGATCGTGGGGCAGGCGCTGAGCACGTTCCGGCGCATCAACAATGAGCTGCCTGTAATGAATGGCTCAAGCCTGGAAGAGCTGGAGCCGCCGCTTCTGCCCCCCGTCTCCGCTTAGGCTGATCGCTCTAACCCAGCGCCCCGTTGGCCCAGGCTAGCTGTGGGCTGCGGCGCCGGAAAATCGCGTAGCCGATCTTGTCGCGACCGTCGTGCAGGATGAGCGAGAAATCCGCATTGCCCGAAAGCACCTCGGTCAGCTTCTGGCCGCCCGGCAGATTGGCCCCGTCGACGAGGACGACGCTCGCCGTCTCAACAACAATGGAGAGGTCGAAGACTCGCGCGGCCCGGGCGGTTACATAGACGATGTCCCCCGGGCGCAGAGCTGGCGAGGAATTGCCGGCCGCAATGGCGCTGCGGATTTCGACGAGGTCTGGGAGCCAGGGGTTTTTGCGAAGGCTGCGCTTGAACGCCCGCTGGCCGCGGCTCAGCGAGGAAGGCTCGAGAATGAGCGCCCGTGAGGCGGGTTCGCAGGAGATCAGCTTTTCCACCTGGGATGTCCAGTCGTTCTCCAGGATTGCCTTCTTCAGGCGGCGCAACCTCGTCTTGGCGTTATCCGGCAAAAGGCTGACTACACGCCGCCACGGGGCCACGCGCCTCTTCGATGGGCGAAACTCGTAAAGCCTTTCCTTGCCGAACTTCGGCGGAGGGGCGCGCCCTGTTTCGATCGCCGTCGCAATCGAGCGCTGGCCGCAGGCCCGCAGCATGAGCAGCAACTGGGTCTGCCATTCACGTTCGCCTTGATCCGGTGGGGGGGCAATGCTGGCACGGGGCACTCGGGTGTCGCCAGCGCGGTCAACGTGCACCCCCAGGAGGCTGCAAATCCGGTCCAGCTCCCGATGTTTCAGGGCGGGAAATCGGGAGGCCATCGCCATGGCCTCCCGCAGCTTGCCGCGGCAGAGCGCGATCCTTATCCCCGTGGCCCAGGCCACCGGATCCGGCTCCTTGCACCCATACTGGCGAAAGGTGACGTCCAGCCAGCCGTCGATGCGCTCTTTGGCGGCCTCGGCGTCTCCGTTCAGCAGGTGGCAATATGCGAGGCCGACCAGTGCCTCGGGGATGACGGCGTGGTTGAGGCAGCGCAGGAAGAACGACTTGGCTGCAGCGGAAGAACCCGCCTCGATCGCCCGCCACCCCTTCGCCACCAATTCGCAATCCAGCGCTCCGCTGACGGCATGGTTGTTTGACGGGCGGGCTCTACCGGAGACGATCCGCAAGGGGCCGATGGGACCGTCCTGGACGATTTTTTCGCCTGGCTTCAGCCGGCTGTTGAGATCGAACCACTGCCTGATCTGGCTTCTTTGGGCCATGGTGTGGTGGCTATGAACGAGATCGTGCCCGGCTCGCACGATGCGGTTCAGTTGCTGCTGGTCAGCGAGCAAGATATCGAGCTTTTCGACGACGTCTTCGGGGGTGGCGAAAACGCAGTTCTCCATGTCGCGAAAGCCCATATCTTCGAGCGCCGCGGACCGTTCGGTGACAAGGCACGCTCCGGATGCAGGAATTTCGAGGTGCTTGCGCAGCAGGTCCTTGGCGACGGACCCGCATGCGGGCGCAAAGATGCTGGCGTTGAGCAACCGTGCGTATTGCTCGCCGATCAGCATGCGCCGCGACTCCGATCCGGCGTGCCAGCCGAAATGCGGGCAAATCATCGTTGGAAAGTGTGCCGACACCACCCTCGCAACAGCATTGCGCCAGGGGTAGAACCCCGTCTGGTTCCCGGTGAGCAGGATCGGCACCACCTTTTCGAGCCCATAGTCATGGAAAATTTCGGGGTCGACGAAATTGGGCCAGACAAAGAGGCGGTCCGCGATTTCCGGGGTGTGCTCTCCCATCGCCAGCGAATGGGTGAAATAGGTCTCGACGCCCCACTCGGCCATGTCCGAGATGAAGGTCGCCCGCGCCGCATCAATCGAGTCCGCGTTCAGGAAGCCGATCTTGGGCACATGGGGATGAGCGGAAGTATTTCGTATCGAGCGCTCCGCCGAATCCACCCCTGACTCGAACAGCACCAGATCGGGCTGGTGGCGATCGCAAACCTCGTCATAGTCGCAATCGGGAAGAAGCTCGATGACCTCGAAGAACTGGCTGAGGCAGCGGCTGTGCTCCAGGAGGTGCGTCGTCATGAACTCAGGCATCGCCTCCCGGACCGACCTGAAAAAGATAAGCTTCGGTAGCCGCCCTCCGGGCTTGGCGAGGTCCGTATCCAGCATAAGCTTCCCATTCTCCCCGGCGAGACAGCAACATTGGCGATGCCGATAATCGGCATGGGCCGCCTACGTCCCTGCGTCCCCCATTGCGGCGCATAATCGGGTATTTTTGCTCAGCGCCTCGCCGACCTTTGTACCGGAGCACTTTGGACGTCGCGACTCCGTCAAATGGTTGCAGCAAGTAACCCGTCGGGCGCATGGCCCGTCCGGGCATCCGGTGTATCTTGTCACGGCAAAGCGGGTTTTGCAGAAGGACTCAACTTTGCAAGAACTTTAGGCATTGGCCTTCGAATTGGCTATTTCTTGGCGCAAACAGCAATTCTCGGATGGCCGACACTCACGTTTTGCGAGGTACGAAAGCCATCTCCGACCGCGATTTGGTAGAAAACCCGATCAAGCTTTGTGCGTGATGCGCAGGGGGGAAGCCTGACCAGGAAGGACAGGATGCCCGGCCATGAAGAGACGACCGCTCTATAGCAGATCCGGCAAGCTGCGGACCGAGGGCAGGTCGCCCTGGGTGGCGCCCGATGGCATCAATCCCGTTTATGCGGAGCCGCCGCCGGAGGACCAGGAACCGCCCCTGAGAAAGAGGATGGCTGCCCGTTGGGCCAGTTTTTACGGCCGCCGTCAGGGCCGCGTTCTGGTGGCAAGCAGCGTGCTGCTGACGCTCCTGCTCATCGGCGGCTACGAGGCGTTTCGGCCGCAGCCGCCGGATCTCAACCAGTCGCGCCTCAGCGCCGCCGTGAATTATGCGATCGACCACCGGCCCGAGGCGCCGGCGATTACCTCGGTGGCCTACGCCAAGATCATTCCCTCCGTGGTGCGGGTCGACGGTTACGACCCCATCGAGATGAACTCCTCGGGCAGCCCGAACGACAGGTCCGCACCCAATGAGCCCAACAAGCCGCATCCGCTCCACAGCAACAGCGATTTGCCCGGCTACGAGAACTCCAGCGTCGGCACGGGGTTCGTCATCAAGGATGACGGCATGATCCTGACCAATCTTCACGTCGCGGCCGGCGCCAAGAAACTCAGGGTCATCTTTGCCGACGGCACCGAAGCCAACGCCAAGATCGTCGGTGCCAAGCCGGAAGCCGATATGGCGGTCCTCAAGCCGGATGTTGTTCCCGACGACCTCAAGCCGGCGACCCTGACCACCACCCAGGGCCTAAAGCCCGGTGATCTGGTCGAGGCGGTCGGCTTCCCCTTCGGCATTGGCCCTTCGGCGTCGTCCGGCGTGGTTTCGGGGCTGAGGCGCGAGTTCGATGAGGACGGCAAGTCGAAGCTCTCCAACCTCATCCAGTTCGATGCCGCCGCCAATCCGGGTAATTCCGGCGGCCCGCTGATCAATGCCGACGGCGAAGTCCTCGGCATCGTCACCGCGATCCTCAATCCTTCGGGCGCACGCACCTTTGCCGGGATCGGCTTTGCCGTCCCGATCGAGAATGCGGCCTCCGGCGCCATGGGGGAATCGCCACTCTAGATCTGGCGTCAGATCTGTCGTCGCAACAGCACTCGCAGGACACCATGAACGAAAACACGGAAAGTTCGGTCGCGGTCGCCTCGTTGATGGAGGAAATCCTCTACGAGGTGAAGAAGGTCGTCGTTGGTCAGGACCACTTCCTCGAGCGGGTGCTGGTGGCGCTGCTCGCGCGGGGCCATTTGCTGGTGGAAGGCGTACCGGGTCTCGCCAAGACCCTGACGGTCAACACATTGGCTGAGGCGGTCCAAGGCACCTTCAAACGCATCCAGTTCACGCCCGACCTGGTGCCGGCCGACCTCGTCGGCACGCGCATCTACAACCAGAGGACCGGCGAGTTCACCACCTCGCGGGGGCCGGTGTTCTGCAACCTGCTGCTCGCCGATGAAATCAACCGCGCGCCGGCCAAGGTACAGAGCGCCCTGCTCGAGGTCATGCAGGAGCGGCAGGTCACCATCGCCGGCGAAACCCACAAGGTGCCCAACCCCTTCGTGGTCATGGCGACGCAGAACCCCATCGAGACCGAGGGCACCTATCCGCTGCCCGAGGCGCAGGTCGATCGCTTTATGATGAAGGTGCTGGTCGATTACCCATCCCCCGAGGAGGAATTCGTCATCGTCTCGCGCGTGACGGGCGCGGCGCAGGCAGTCTCTCGCGTCGCCAGCACCGAACATCTGATCGCGCTCCAGGCCCGCTGCCGCTCGCTCTTCGTCGATCCCTCGCTGATCCAGTATGCGGTCAAGGTGGTGGGAGCGACGCGCAATCCGGCCCAGGCCGGGCTCGAAGATACGGGGCGGCTCATCATGTACGGGGCGAGCCCGCGCGCCAGCATCAACATGATCGAGGCCGGGCGGGCGCTCGCCTTCCTGCGTGGGCGCGACTACGTGCTCCCCGAGGACGTGCTCGACGTCACCGCCGACGTGCTCCGGCACCGCATCGTGCTCTCCTACGAGGCGCTTTCGGAAGCCATCACCGCCGATGATATCGTCGGTCGCATCCTCAAGGCCATACCGGCCCCAGAAAAGCCGCTCGAAGCTCATGCCAAGCTCGCCGCATCAGCCTGAGGCCGTGCTCCGCCGGCTGGAGTGGACGGTAATCCGCCGTCTCGACGGCCTGCTGCAGGGCGACTATCGCACGCTGTTCCGCGGCTTCGGCCTCGACCTCGCGGACCTGCGCGAATACCAGCCCTATGACGATGTCCGCTACATCGACTGGAACGTCACCGCGCGCACGCAGGTGCCGCATATCCGGGTCTATACCGAGGACCGGGAACTCACCGCCTGGTTCCTGCTCGATCTCAGCCCGTCTGTCGATTTTGGCTCAGGCGATGTGAACAAGCGGCAGGTGCTGACCGAATTTACCGCCATCCTGGCGCGCCTGCTGACGCGGCGGGGCAACAAGGTGGGAGCCGTCCTCTTCAACGGCATCGACGATTTCGTGGTGCCGCCGCGAGCCGGGCGCCGCCACGTCCTGCACATTCTCGAGCAGGTGTTTTCACGCCCGCGCCTGTTGCGCGCGCCGCAGACTGATTTGGGGGCGTTCCTGTGGCGCTCGGCGCAGGCGATCAAGCGACGCTCGCTGGTTTTCGTGATCTCCGATTTCATCTCAAAGCCGGGCTGGCAGAAGGCTTTGTCGCTTGTTGGCCGGCGGCATGAGGCAGTCGCGGTGCGATTGGTCGATCCGCTCGACATGGCCTTGCCCGACCTTGGGCTCTTGTCCTTCCAGGATTCGGAGACCGGCGAGCAACTCTTCGTCGATACCACCGACAAGCGCTTCAGGCGGCGCTTTGTCGCCGAGGCGGAGCGGACCGAAGAGGCGCTGATGGCGGCGCTCGCCGACGCCGGCCTCGACGTGCTGGAGCTTTCGACTGGTGACGATCTCGCCGACGCCATCCTCCGCTTCGCCGATCTGCGCAAGATGCAGGCCCGGGTGAGCGGCGGCACCACCGTCCCGCTGCGTCAGGCGGGCGTATTGGCCGGCCAGCCGGCCGGACGAGGCAACAGGGAGCGCACTTAGGAGATACATCATGACCTTCATCTGGATGGAGGCTCTTTGGCTGCTTCTGCTCGTGCCGCTGCTGGCGGGAGCTTACGTGTGGCTCATGCGGCGGAAAAAGAAGGCGGCGGTTCGCTACGCCAATCTGGCGCTCGTCAAGCAGGCGATGGGCCGCGGCGCGGCTTGGCGCCGGCATCTGCCGCCGGTGCTGCTGCTCGTGGCGCTCACGACACTGATCCTGGCCATCGCTCGCCCCGCAGCCGTGATGACCCTGCCGTCCAACCGCGCAACGGTGATCCTCGCCATGGATGTCTCCGGTTCCATGCGCGCGCAGGACATCACCCCCTCACGCATCGAGGCTTCGCAGAAGGCGGCCAAGCAGTTCATCGCCGACCTGCCGGGCGAGGTGCAGATCGGCGTCGTTGCCTTCGCCTCGACGGCAATGCTGGTGCAGGTGCCCACCATCGATCGCACGGCCCTGGATGGAGCAATTGATCGCTTTCAGTTGCGCTATGGCACGGCGATCGGCGACGGCATCCTGGTCGCGCTCGCCACGATCTTCCCCAACGACAAGTTCGATGTCACCCCCGGCGACGACAGCGGCAGTGGCGGCACGCTCGGCAGTAACAGCAGCACTGCCAGTGCCGGCTACCAGAGCCGCTCGCTTGATGACCAGACAAGCGCGACGCCGGCGGCCGAGCACGTGCCGGTCAAGCCGGGCTCATATCAGAACGCGGTGGTCGTACTTTTGACCGATGGGGCGGCAACCACCGGCAAGGATCCCGTCCAGGCGGGCCAGATCGCCGCCAATTATGGCGTGCGCGTTTATACGGTCGGTTTCGGCACGTCGGAGGGGAGCGTGCTGCATTTCGGCGGCTATTCCATGCGGGCGCGGCCGGACCCCGATACGCTGCGCAAGATTGCCGATACGACCAACGCCCAATTCTTCGACGCCCAATCGGCCGACGATTTGACCCACGTCTACAAGTCCCTGTCTGCCAAGCTGACGAGCGAGCGCAAACTGACCGAGGTTTCGTTCATCTTCGCCGGCATCGGTGCGCTGTTCGTGATGCTGGCGGCGGGGCTGTCGATGCTCTGGTTCGGCCGGGTGGCATAAGGGGTGCGGCCCGCCGTGCCTGCCGTTTTCCATTGCCGGCTTGCGCATTGGAGGGAGACCGGATCGGTTTGATCATGCAATTGAGCCGGGAGATGCTTCACTCCGGCGCCAGCGAGGCGCTGCGCGAGATGATCGTTTCTGGAGAGATGGAGCCCGGCAGCAAGATCCGCGAAGCCGAGCTGTGCGAACGGCTCGGCATCTCGCGCACCCCGTTGCGCGAGGCGCTCAAGGTGATGGCATCGGAGGGGCTGATCCAGTTGGTGCCGCGGCATGGCTCCTTCGTGGCGCAGATCACCGAAACCGAAATCAACGAGCTATTCCCGATCATGGCGGCGCTCGAGGCGCTGGCGGGGGAACTGGCCTGCGCTCGGATGTCAAACAAGGAGATCGCCGCCTTCCGCGAGCTCCATCGCGAGCTCTTCGCGCGTTTCGAGGCCGAGGACGAACGGGAATATCTGCGGATCAACCGGGAGATTCACCGGCACTTCTTCACCGTGGCCGGCAACAACGCCCTGGCATCGATGTTTGAGCAAATGCTGGTCCGCACCCATCTGGCCCGCTTCGTTGCCCGCAGGACGCGTGCGCAATGGCAGCGGGCCGTGGACGAACATCGGGCGATCCTTGCGGCTATCGAGGCACGCGAAGGTAAGAGGCTGGGCGACTTGCTGCGCATCCACCTGCTCGGCACAGGCGTCGAGATCGTGCGCGGCACCTTGCCCTCGGGCCGGAGCTAGCCTCCCCAGCTTGCGGGCGGGCGGCAAACTCCATAGGAACCTTCATTAAGCGCCGCGCCCCGCGCGCGGAGAACTGTGGAGGCCGCGCATCGATCCGCAGGAATTCATCCGGACGAAACTGCGGCTCGCGCCGCTGCCATCGCTCCCCGAAATCAGTGTCTACATGGCCCATTCGGGTAGCGGCCTCTGGCGGCTGGAGGATGGTGACGATGCCCCACCGCCCTACTGGGCCTATCACTGGGCCGGCGGCCTGGTGCTCGCCCGCCACATCCTCGAGCGGCCGGAAATCGTCCGCTCCCGGCGGGTGCTGGATCTGGGGGCCGGCTCCGGCGTTGTCGGCATCGCGGCCGCGATGGCCGGCGCCGCCGAAGTGACCGCAGCCGATATCAATCGCTATGCGGCGGCGGCAACAAAGCTCAATGCCGAAGCGAACGGGGTATCCGTCCGTGCCATCTGCGAAGATCTCGTCGAAGGACCACCGCCGCAGGTCGATCTGGTGCTCGTCGGCGACCTGTTCTATGCGCAGGAATTGGCCGATCGGGTCATGCCGTTCCTCGAAGCGTGCGTCGAAGCGGGCAGCCAGGTGCTGATCGGCGATCCGGGCCGGGCTTATCTGCCGCGCGCGCAGCTCCGTGTCGTTGCCCAATACCGGGTTCCGGATTTCGGCGAGGTCAGGGCTGATGCAAGCCCGCTCAGCTCGGTGTTTTCGCTTGAGCCAGCGTCTCGGCCAGCATCAGAGCTGGTGCGATAGCGCCGCACAGGTGAGTGCCGCCGCGAAAATGACCAGCGCCAGCAACAGCACCTGCGGATTGGGCGCTTTCCCCAACGGCTCAACCGAAGCCCACTCATTGAGCCAGAGATATTCCTGACGCATGACGCCACCTCGAACTCTTACGCCCCCGCCCACCCGAAGATGGGCGCGCATCGCATAGGTTTTCGAGATGGATGAAGCGCTTGCGAAATAAGCGTTTCGTAAGGATCCCGCTTGGCAGCCGTCGCTCGGCGCGCGAGATAGGCTCAGTGCCTCCGGCTATTTCGCCTCAAACTGCGGATTGAGGCACGGGCGCGATGGCGCCGGCAGCGATGGTCGAGGGCATGGCGGCGACGGGCAGGGGACGGCTGAAAAGGAACCCCTGCACCGCGTCACACCCATAGGCCTGCAGGTATGTCAGTTGCTCCATCCGCTCAACGCCTTCGGCAATGGCGGTCATGCCAAGCGAATGGGTCATGGCGATGATCGCCTGCACCAGCGCCGCATGGGCGCGATCCTCCGTCATCTGCGACACAAAGGCGTAGTCCACCTTGAGCGTATCGATCGGGAGGCGGGACAAATGGCTGAGCGAGGAGTGCTCCATGCCGAAATCGTCAAGGGCAAAGCGGATGCCGGCGCTGGAGAGTTTGCGCATGGTTCGCGTGGCGGCGGCCACATCGCTCAGGATGGCGCTTTCGGTCAGCTCCAGCTTGAGCCTTTCGGGAGGCATTCGCGTCTCGTTGAGGATCGATAGAATGACATCATCGAGATCGCGCGCCGCCAATTGCGCCGGCGAGAGATTGACGGCAATCGGGAGGGCGGTCCCGTGGTCATTCCGCCAGGCGAGGGCCTCGGTGCAGGCGAGCCTCAACACATATTCCCCGAGCGGCACGATCAGCCCGGTTTGTTCAGCGATTGGAATGAATTGGCCGGGCTGGATCGGTCCACGGTCCGGATGGGCCCAGCGCACCAGCGCCTCGACACCGGTAATGCGGTGGGAACGGGCATCAACCTGGGGCTGGTAATGCAGCAGGAGTTCCTTGCGGTCGATCGCGCGGCGCAGGTCCGCCTCGATGTTCCAGCGATGGATCGCTGCCCTGGTCATCTCAGCGCGATAGAACCTGTACCCATTCAGCGGGTTGGACTTCACCTCGTTGAGCGCGGTGGTCGCGGTTCGGATGAGCTCCTCGGGCTGCGTGCCATCGGCTGGGGCAGTGCTGATGCCGACGACGATCCGCAGTGGGACATCCACCCCGTCATAGCGGAAGCTCCGCATCGAGGCGGCAAGGGCGCGATCGACCGAATCGAGCACCTTGGCATCGCCCTCCGGTTCGATGCTGAAGGCGAGATAATGGCCGTTGCCGAAATGGGCGACCGTACCGCCGGGCGGGAGCGCGGCCTGGATGCGCTGGCCGGTCTCGCGCAATGCGGCTTCGCCTGCCTCAAGGCCCTGGCTGTCGCGGATATCGGTCAGCGAGGTCAGTTCGATGCTCAGCACGGCGACTACCTGGGGCCCGTGCAACTGGGCTAGAGCCTGGCCCAGCCGGTCGGAAAACAACAGCTGATTGGGAAGCCCAGTCGTGCGGTCGTGAAAGGCGAGATAGTCCCGTTCCGCTTCGGCAGCCTTGAGCGCTGTAATATCCATGCGCAGCCCAGCGGAGCCGCCATTGCGCATCGGACGCTCGGAAATCATAATCCAGCGGTCACCCTTCAGGCGATGGACACTGGAACCGCTGCGCCGGCGATGGTCCCCCATGCGGTTGGCGAGCCACTCGACTTCGTTGCCGATTGCATCGGGATAAACCCCTCGGCGAATGGCCGCCTTCACGAACTCCTCGAAGGGCGCGCCGGGTTTGATGAAATCGGCCACATCCGGGTGGAAAGCCCGATAAGCCTCGTTCACCATGACGAAGCGATCGGCGGCATCGACGATGACAAAACCCTCGGAGATGCTTTCCACTGCGTCGCGCAGCAACGCTTCGGCCGCCTCGGCCCGGCGATACGCCTCAATGATCGGTGTATCATCGCGTGCCATGCCGCGATAGCCGCACCAATTGCCCCAGCTGTCATAGAACGGCACGCCGCTCGCTGTCAGATGGTGCCGCTCCCCGCCGGAAACCAGCGTGAAACCATTGTCGCGGAAGGGGCGCCTGGCTTCGACATCCTGCTTGTGCTGCTCCCAGTCCTTGCCGTCGGGCACAGCGCCGTGAATTTCCCAGTGTCTCTTGCCCAGCGCGGCGGCGGCGTCGAACCAGCCGGAACGTTCAACAGCCGACGAGAAAAAGGTAAAGCGGTGCTCGGTGTCCGTTTCCCACAGCCACTCGCCGGTTATTTCGGCGATGTTGTGGAAGCGTTCGTCGGCCTCGCGCCGCGCCCGTTGCTGTTGCGTGGCAGCGAGTTCGCGTGCGATCGCGGGCGCGAGGCGCGCAAGGTTGCCTTTGAGGACGAGGTCGGCAACGCCCTGGCGCATCAGTTCGACCGCGCGTTCCTCCCCGATCGAACCCGAGACCACGATCACCGGCAGGGCAGGGTCGCCGGCCCTGCTGAGCCGCAGCATGGTCGCAAAGTCCATCCCCGGCACGTTATGGTCGGCGAGCACCACGTCCCACTGGGCACGGCTCATTGCCGCCTGGATGCCCTGCGGGGTGTCGACCCGCTCGTGAACCGGCTGCAGACCCGCGCGCCGCAGCGCGTGGACCAAGAGTGCGGCGTCGTCCTCGACGTCTTCGATGATCAGGATACGCGGACGTGTCTTGTCCGGTTCGGTACGGGCCGGACTAGACATTACCGCCCTGGGGCTTCGTTCAGAAGCAGCCAGTACATGCCGAGCTGACGGGCGGCCTCCATGAACTGGTCGAAATTGACCGGCTTGCGGACATAGCTGTTGGCGCCCAGCCGATAGCTCTCGACCAAATCCTGTTCCTCTTTCGAGGAGGTCAGTACCACCACCGGCAACAGACGAGTCCGGTCGTCGGTTCTGATCCGGCGCAACACTTCAAGACCGTCCACGCGCGGCAGCTTGAGATCCAGCAGGATCACCTGCGGAAGGCGCGACTCATCGAGGCCTGCATGCGGCCCGGTTGCGAACAAATAGTCGAGCGCCTCGACCCCATCGCGGGCGACGACGATTTCGTTGAGAATCTGGTTCTTGCGGAATGCCCGCAAGGTCAGCATCTCGTCGTCCGGATTGTCCTCGACCAATAGTATTGGTTTCATGCTGCTGCTTTGCCCCCTTCGCGCAACACAAAATAGAATGTGGCGCCGCGGTCCCTTTCCGCTTCCGCCCAGACTCTACCGCCGTGTTTGTAAACGATCCGCTGCACCGTCGCCAGTCCGATACCGGTACCCTCGAAATCGCTGACGGCATGCAGCCGCTGGAAGACGCCGAAGAGCTTGCCCACATGGGCCATCTCGAAGCCGGCCCCGTTGTCACGGACGAAGTAGACCGGCTTGCCGTCCTGCTCCGTCTCGCCGAATTCGATCACGGCGACGGCTCTCTTGGCAGTGAATTTCCAGGCATTTTCCAGGAGATTTTGCAGGGCGATGTTCAGCAGATGCGCGTCGCCCTGGACCGGCGCCTTGGCCCCGATCACGATCTCGACCGCCCGTTGCGGATCGCGTCGCTGCAGGTCGGCCAGGATCCGGCGGGCGATTTCGCTGAGATCGACGTCATCGGTGGTGAGCTCCGATCGGGTGACGCGGGCCAGCTTGATCAAATCGTCGATCAGGTGCCCCATGCGCTGCGCGGCGTTGCGCACCCGCATCAGATAGTCCTGGCCGCCGGCGTCGAGAGAATCGGCATAGTCCTCCAGCAGCGCCTGGCTGAAGCCGTCGATCGAACGTAGCGGCGCGCGGAGATCGTGCGAGACTGAATAACTGAAACTCTCGAGTTCGCGGTTGGCGGTCTCGAGGGCGGCATTGTCGCGAGCCAACTGCTCGTTGAGGCCAAAGACCTGCTGTTCGGCCTCCCGGCGTTTTACGGTGTGGTGCGCGATGATCCAGGCAATGCCCGCGAGCAGCAACACAACCACGCTGAGCGCTATCAGGTAGCCCTGCATAAGTGTCTGGTTTGCTGCGGAAACTGCGCTGGCCGTGGTGCGGGTGACGAGGAACCAGCTCGGCATCGTGGATCCGGGCGTCAGGTCCTCGTCCGGAAGGTCGCCGTTAGGCTGAAAGATTGGGGCGTAGGTGAACAGGTTGCCATCGACAGAGAATTGGCCGCTATTTGTCGAACTAGCGATTTTCTTCCAGGCGCCGGGAAAATCACGGGCGAAGCTGTCATTCTTGCGCTCGGGGAACATGAAGCCCCATTCCTGGCTCGGGCTGGGACCGAGCAGCCAATAGCCGTTCGCGTCCACGAGCCAGGCGTCCCCCTGGCCCTCGGTAGCAAGTCGTTGCACCCGATCGAGCGAGCGCTGGGCCAGGTAATTGAGAACGATCAGGCCGCGCTCGCGCCCATCGCTGTCGAAGATAGGGGCGCCGACGCGAAGCGTCGGTTTGATCGGCTGTTCGAGGACGCCGTTCTCGACGTTGAGGTCCAGTGGCGAAAGATAGACCTGCCCCACGTTGAGCTTCAGCGTCTGGGTGACATAGGCGCGGTCAGCCTTGTTCTGCAGCTTGTCATCCCGCACCACCTGGGGCTTGCCGCTATTCCAGTCGACGCGCAACTGTTCGCGGCCATCGAGACCAATGAAGCGGACCTGATCGTAGATCGCCCTGTGGGCGACGAACGAATAATACTGTGCCAGCAGGATCTGGCGGTCGCCTGAATCCCTGGTGGAGAGCCAGCGCTCCAGCATCGGCTCGCTGGCGATGAACTGGGCATCGTTGGCGATGGTGGCGAGGGTCGAGGCGAAGGCGGTGTATCCGACCTGCACCAGCTGATTCTGGCCAGCAGCGATAACGCGTTGCGTCGCCGAAAGCTGGATCGTGTATAGCAAATGAAAGACCAGCCCGGCGATCAAGGCGAGCGGCAGAAAGATCAGCACTGCACGAGGCGGCACCTTGCTCGGCAGAGACCACCTCGTTCGTGCCAGGCGCAGCTTCGGCGCCCGCGCCTTATTCGCGGGGACAGGCGTCACCATGGCCTGGTCGAGTTCCTGCGTCACTCTCGGCAATCCGCCCTGATCGATTGGAGCCTTTGATCCCACGATTATTGGACGAGCACCTTTAAACAAAGGCTGAAATCTCAGCCTGAATGATATCGATCAATAGCCGTTTGCAGCGCGACGCTGGGCGGATGTGGGCCGGCCGATCCGGTTCCGGGGCCAGGGGGCTTTGCAGAAGCAAAGCTTGCGCTAGTTTCCCGTCGGATCGTATTCGAGGAGGCTTGGCCCGATTGCAATCTGAAATAAGTTCAATATCCGAGTCGCGATGACGCAGGAATTTGTCTTGGTCACTACTCGCGACAATGTTGAAGAAAAATAGGAAACGGGGGATGGAGTGGAGCAGCGAGGGCATTCGGGGTACATATTCTATCCAGCCAGAGTATTTTCCAGCTCCCACCACAAGCCGGAGCGCAATCTGGTCATCGTGCATCAGCCGGGATGGCAGGCGGTCGAGGACTGGTACGACATAGCCACCCGGGTCAGCCGCATCGAGCCAGGCATTGCGACGATCGTGGTATCGGCAAACGACAGCTCTCCGGCGGTGGTGCAACAGGCGGCATCCTTGCCCGCCTTGATCTTTTCGCCCGGGCCTCTCGGGGCGTTCGCCCCAGCGCGGGGAAAAATCTATCACGGCAAACCGATCCACAAGTTCGAGCAGCTTTGGCGGCTGCAGCAGGCGGGGGTCAGCGTGCCGCGCACCACCCAGCTCGGACCTGACACCCGGCTCGATCCGAAGGATTGGGGGGAGTTCGTCGTGGTCAAGCCCACCGACATCGCCAGTTCCTCGCAGGGCAATGGCATCACCCTGATGCGGCGTGAACGGGTCAGATACATCCCGCGGGCCGACTATCCCGAAGGACATCCCGGACGCCTCGGGCCCATGCTCGTCCAGCAGTTCATCGATACGGGCAAGCATGTGCGCTTCTATCGTGTGCTGACCCTGTTCGGCCGGCCCTTGTACTGTCTGCTGACGAGGAGCCAGGCGGAGCGCGTCGAACTTTCGGTCGACGACACCAGCCTGGAATCGGCCCCTATCGCCATTCAGGGTTTCGAAGACAGGGAGAGATGGTTCACCTACGAAGCCGACGTTATGGCCCTGGCTGCCGCGGCGGACCGGGCAATTCCGGAGGTGGCGCAGAAGGGGTGCGACATCATCCGCGATGTCGCTACCGGCAGGCTTTACGTGCTGGAGGTCAACCCGGGCGGAAACACGTGGCACTTTTCGTCCGCTATCGTGGCCGAGCTGCGCGCCAAATTGGCCCCGGACTACGAGCGGAACATGCGGACCCAGCTCGATGCGCTGGGAACCGCAGCACATGCCCTGGCGGAGCGGACCAGGCTGGAGGCGGAGTAGCCGGCGATCTGCTCACAATCGCCAAGGCAGCACCCCCAAACGAAAGGGGCCGGCCCATTGGACCGGCCCCTTCCCATATGGCTGGCCTGGGTTAGAAGGCCTTGCGCAGGCCGGCCTTGCCGGTCACGGTATTGAAGGAGTCGTTGAACTTGTCGCTTACCGAGACGAACCCGGAGAAGCCGCGGTCGTTGCTGTAGGTCGTCGCGGTCGCCGCCACTTCCCCGAACACCCCGCTGATGCTGTCGGTGAACGTGGTGCTGTTCTGGGCGCTGTCGGTCAATGTCACCTCATTTGCCGGCTCGAACTCGTTCCAGACCTTGCCGAGCAGCGACAGTTCGGTGGTGGTTTCGTCGCCGGTGGCAAGCGCCGTGCCGACCCTCACGCCGGCACCCGCCTGCAGGCTTTGGCCGTTGCTGAAGTCGACCGTGTCGCCGCTATCTGAGAAATCCTGCAGCGTGGTGTTGATATAGGCCAGCGAGCCGATCGGTTCGATAAAGCTGTTGCCCATCTGCAGACGGTAGCCCGTATTGCCGAGCACACCGATATTGGTGGCGAGGCCTGAAGTAGAAAAACCCGTGCCCAAGGGGGCGGTGTAAGTCAAGTTCAAGAGGTCGGCCTTGACCTCGCCGTCGACATAGAAGCCGTCATTGTTATAGGCGGCGTAGCCGCCGACCGTGCCGCCCGAATAGGTGGACGATGCATCGTAGGACGTGAAGCCGAGATTGGAGTTCAGGTAACCAGCGAAGACGCCCAGCCTCAGGCCGCCATTGCTGCCGTCCATGGGTGTAAAGTCCACGCCGCCGAGCAGCGAGAAGGTGTTCTGCACGAAGCTCGTGTCGATGGTGACCGGGGGACCACCGGCCATGGTCTGATTGACCGTGGTATCCTGGTTGGTGATGCTGCCGGAGATCTTGCCCCACATTGCCGAGCCATAGCCGGCATTGATGGCGGGCGTTTCTCCGACGGGTACATCCGCGCCGCCGCCGCCCTCGCCCGCTTGCGGGAAGTGGCTGCCGTAGACGTGGTCTTCGACCTGGCTCGAAGTGTCGTGCCAGACGTTCTGTGCGCCGGTGATGAGGCTCGGCAATTGCACGGCCTGCGGCGCCCACTCGCTTTGCAGCACGAACGTCGGGTCAGGGGCTTCGCCGACTTCGTGGAGATACCAGGCATGGAGGCCATCCTGGATGGCGCCGGTGCCGCCGACATTGATGTAGCCCTTGGATGCCGACGCGACATACATCGTATTCCCGTCCTTGCAGCTGCTGTCGAAGCACTGCATTCCCACCGGGTTGCCGTCGACGGGCGAATAGGCAACGATGATCGTGTCGCCGGTCACCACGGAGCCGCCGCCGACCTTGTTGACGATGAGGCCGGTCGAGCCGTCGATCTGGCCGTCGTCACTGAAGTCACCCAGATCGAAGCGGTCGGCGCGCCACGTTGCCGGAGTCTCCCAGTCATCGGTGAGCGCGTCTTCCGGCGTCCCCGGCGCGAAGTTGACGTCCACGCCCAAAAAGCTCTGGCCCGCCGCGCCGTGGAACTGATGGGAGATATAGGTGTAGTCGCCGGTGCCGCCGTCGATCATGCTGACGAGGCCGGTGCGCTGGACATCGGCCTGCGCCAGATTGCTCCAGAATTGTCCGCCGTTCTGGAAGGAATTGACGCCCTCGAAATAGGTCTCCTCGGGCGTAGTGCCGTCAAAGGCGGTCTGGATGAGTCCGCCGTTCCGGATCGCGTCGTTGCTGCTGCCCTGGAGCCGGTTTCCCCACTGGCCGGAGTTGACGGTCAGCCAGGTGCCGAAATTGGTGATGTCGTTGCCCTGGACGTCTGGCCAGTCGCTGCCATTGTGGCCATCCAGAACCAGCCGCCCAACCATGAGCCCGTCGTTCTCGATACCCGTCGCGCCGCCGCTGGCCTTGACCAGCACCGCCGATGCGGCATCGCCATATTGCGGGAGATTGTCGATGCCGCCCGATTGACCGCCGCTCCAGGTGAAATCGCTGAGATTGTCGAGATCGGCCTGCAGCAGGGCCAAGTCGACGCCCGGCTTCGGTACATATTTCGGATCCGGCGCGGCCCAGACCGAGGTGTCTTCATCGAGGCTGGTATCACGGCTGAAATTGGGCAGGCTGTCGCTGGCCATGATGCCGTTGTTGAAGATGAACGCGCCTTGTCCGTCTTCGTTGTCGGTATGGAGCTGGATGACCGGCTCCTGCCATGAGCCATCGCCGATGATCAGGCCGCCCGAGCCATTGCCGATGAAGGCACTGTCGGCGGTTACGTCGATAGCGCGATCCGCGCTGACGATGGTCCCGCCGGCGCCACCGAACTGGTCGGAAGTGTCGTCGAAGACCCCGTTGATGATGCTGACATTGCCGCCATACCCGTCCTCGCCCTGGACGCCCCAGATGTGGACGGCGTCGCCGTAAAAGCCCTCGATCTGGCCGCCGGCATTGTTGATGGTGACGCTGCCGCCTTCGATCTTGGCAATATGAATGCCTTCGTCGAGCCCGACTATCGCACCGCCATAGTTATCGATGCCGACATCGCCGCCGATGGTCGAGAGATGGATACCATCCGACCCGCCCCACATCAGGCCGTTATCGTTGCCGATCTCGACGCCGTGGTGGTAGTAGCCGTCGCTGTCCTCGCCGCTGACGCCCGCTATGTGGGAAAGATGTACCGCATCCCCTTCGGCGCCGACGATGAGGCCGCCGAGTGCCGTCAGGTCATTGTTGTTGTCGATGGTGACTTCTCCATCGACGTGGGACATGCGCACGCCGTCATCAAAACCCCAGATGCCGCCGGTCGGCAGGTAGGAAGGGGCATCCAGAGGGACCACTTCCCACGGAGGAATGATCCTGCTCGGGTTGAAGGTGTCGTTCAGAGTGTCGTTATTGGTCAGGTAGACGCTGCCGTCGATGCTGGAGATACCGACGCCATCCTCCCCGCCGGCGATCAGGCCGCCCAGCAGTTCGACGTCGCCGTCCATTGCATGGCCATTGTTGATGCTGACATCGCCGCCGTGCCCATCCTCGCCGTCAACGTTCCAGATGTGGATGCCGTCGCCGGAAAGGCCCCCGATCAGGCCGCCGCCGGCATTGTTGATGCCGACGCTGCCGTCATCGACCCTGGCGATGTGGATGCCGTCGTCGCCCGCGACTATGGTGCCGCCAACGTTGGTGATGCCGACATCGCCGCCGATAGCCCGGAGGTGGATGCCGTCATCACTACCCCACATCTGGCCGTAGTTGTTGGTGATGTCGACGCCATAGTGGTAGTAGCCGTCGCTGTTTTCGCCGCTGACGCCCCCAATGTGGGAAAGCTGCACAGCATCTCCGTCTTCGCCGACGATGAGGCCGCCGAGCGACGTGAAGTCGTTGCCGTTGTCGATGCTGACCTCGCCGTCGACATGGGAAATGCGCACGCCGTCATCAAAACCCCAGATGCCACCGGTCGGCAGGTAGGAAGGGGCACCCAGCGGGGCAACTTCCCACGGCGGAATGATCCTGCTCAGATCGGCCGTGTCGTTCAGCGTGTCGTTGTTGGTCAGGTAGACGCTGCCGTCGACGCCTGAGATACCGACGCCATCCTCCCCACCGGCGATCAGGCCGCCGTGCAGTTCGACTTCGCCGTCCATTGCATGGCCGTTATAGATGCTGACATCGCCGCCGTGCCCATCCTCACCATCAACGTTCCAGATGTGGATGCCGTCACCGGAAAGCCCCCCGATCAGCCCGCCTCCGGCGTTGTTGATGCCGATGCTGCCGTCATCAACCTTGGCGATGTGAATGCCTTCCTGGCCCCCGACTATGGTGCCGCCCTTATTGTTGATGCCGACATCGCCGTCGATCGCCCACAGGTGAATGCCGTCCTCACCACCCCACATCTGGCCGTTGTTGTTGCCGACATAGACGCCGTAATGAAAGTAGTTGCCGTCGCCGTCCTCGCCGCTGATACCATCCACGTCGGACAGCTGCACCGCATCCCCGTAGTAGCCGGCGATCAGGCCGCCGAGTGCCGTCAGGTCGTTGTTGTTGTCGATGCTGACTTCGCCATCGACATCGGAAATGCGCACGCCGTCATCCAAGCCAAAGATGCCGCCGGTCGGCAGGCCAGGCGGGAGGGGGGCACTCAGCGGGGTATCTGTCCCGGGGATGATGGTGCTCAGGTCGGCCGTATCGTTCAGCGTGTCGTTGTTGGTCAGGTAGATGCTGACGTCGCCGCCATGGCCGTCGTCGCCGTCAACGTTCCAGATGTGGATGCCGTCGCCGGAAAAGCCCCCGATCACTCCGCCGCCGGCGTTGTTGATGGTGACGCTGCCGTCATCGACCCTGGCGATGTGGATGCCTTCGTCGCCCCCGATTATGGTGCCGCCAATATTGTCAATGCCGACATCGCCGTCGATTTTCGACAGATCGATGCCGTCCGAACCACCCCACATCTGGCCGTAGTTGTTGGTGATGTCGACGCCATAGTGGTAGTAGCCGTCGCCGTCTTCGCCGCTGACGCCCCCGATATGGGACAACTGCACCGCATCCCCGTAGTAGCCGACGATGATACCGCCGAGTGGCGTGAAGTCGTTGCCGTTGTCGATTCTGACTTCGCCATCGACATGGGACATCTGCACGCCGTCATCCAGGGCCCAGATGCCGGCGGTCCCTATCGGGGCAGCCTCCTCGGGGACGTCTATCGGCTCGCCATTCGGATCCGGGTTGAGGTTGATCCCGCTCAGGTCAACGAGGTGACTTAGCGTGTCGTTGTTGTTCAGGTAGACGCTCCCGTCGTACACGCCGGAGACGTGGACGCCGTCCTCCCCGCCGATGATCAGGCCGCCGTATTTCGCGACGTCGTCTTCCATGTACTGGCCATTGTTGATGACCACGTCGCCGCTCACGCCATCCTCGCTGGCGCGGACCTTGCGGATGTAAATACCGTTGTCGGAGCCACCGATGATGCCGGAGTCGCCGTTGTCGATCGTCACCGCCGCATCGGGGCCGACATCGGTGTTTTCGACGTCCCAGATATGCACACCGTCGCCGTTGAGGCCGACGATCAGGCCTTGTCCGTTGTCAATCGCGGTCCAGACGATGTTGTGATGGATATCGACGCCGTCGGTGCTGCCGATGGCCGACTGATAGCTGTGATTGTCGAGTTCGAAGATCAGCGGACCGTCTTCGGAGTTGTTGGAACCCGTTGCATCGATCGCGGCACCAGCGGTGCCGCCGATGTGCCCATCGTTGAAGATGTGCACGTGGCCTGGGGAGTTGTAATCCTGCGGCGCCACCACGATGCCGGTGGTGCCAATGATCGAGCCACCGACGTAACCGGATATGTCCTCGTCACCGCCGATGTTCACGGTGACCTCGCCGGGATCGTAGATCGCCAGCCCGATGCCGTCCTCGTTGTAGATTGAGGAATTGGTGTAGAGGTGGACGCCGTTGCCGCTGGTGGAGTTTCCGGCGGCGTCGATTTCAAACGCCGCCCCGCCGCTGGTGCCGCTGGTCGTCTGGACGAACGGATCGTCGTTATCCGGATCCTCGTTCGGCCCCAAATCGACCTGGAACGTACCGCTCGGGGCCAGCACGATCTTATCCGTCTCCGGCCCGGCGCAGGTGTAGTAGTTCGGAGTGTCGACATTACAGGTGACGCCGAGCGTCTCGCTGGCCGCCCTGGCGCTTTGCGGGGTCGCGACGATGCCGCCGGCCAGCACCCCGGCCAGTAACGCCGTACTGCCGAGCAGCCATGACCGCTCGACTTTCGGGAACCGCCGTGTCCCGGCTGCCTTCCGTGCGGTCACGGCTGGCTTCAATCCTCGGCGTAAGGCCCTGTTCCGCATATTTGCCCCCTCCATCCTTAGTTGCTCAATCAATGCGCCAGACCCGCGGCGCGGCCAAAGTAATGATAAGTCACATTGGCTATAGCTGTTCTTGTGGTGCTCGCAATAGTTCGCGCGGATGGCTATCTCAAAAATACATCATATGGTTTTGGCTTGTAGCTATGCTGCATCACGGGAAAATGCGTAGTTGAGGTGCGGATATAAGGATAAATACTATTTGCAAGCGGTGAATTTATCCGCATATCTGGCCAATGAATACTTTACGGAGCGTTGTGCTGGGGGCGCCGTTGGTACGTCGGTCGAATCAATTGGGTGCCGCCGCGTGCGCCCTGGCGATGCTTTGGATGGCGCTGGCGGCGCCTTCGCCGACGCCGTCGTTTGCCGACGTAGCTGTGCAGCCCGGGAGGGCGGGGGAGCCGGAGGCCAAAGGGGGGCGCGAACTCTGGTTCGTGCCTTCAGCCGTACCGAACGTTTTTATGCGGGCCTATTTTTATCGCCCGGCAGGGAAGGGGCCGTTCGTGCTCGCCGTCATCAACCATGGTTCAGTCGAAGATGCGGCGGTGCGCGCCAAGATGGCGATGCCGGAATATGGGGCGCTGACCGACTGGCTGCTCAAAAGAGGTTACGCCGTGCTGGTGCCCGAGCGCCCGGGGCACGGGGCGACCGGCGGCCCCTATGTCGAGAGCCACGGCTGGTGCCGCGCTCCCGATTATCGAGCCGCCGGGTTAGCGACGGCCCGAAGCATGGCGGCCGCGATCGACTACATGCGCGGGCAGCCCTTCATCAGGCGCGGCGGCGTCCTGGTCCTGGGCAATTCGGCCGGCGGCTGGGGAGCGCTGGCGCTGGCCAGCCAGAACCCTGCCGGGATCGCCGCGGTGGTGAATTTTTCGGGGGGCCGGGGTGGTCGCAATCTCAACCGGCCGAACAACAATTGCGCCCCGGACCGGCTCGTCGCGGCGTCGGCAGCGTTCGGCCGCACCGCCCGCATTCCGACGCTCTGGCTCTATGCGGCCAATGACACTTATTTCTCCCCCGACCTGTCGCGGCAGATAGCGGGCGCGTTCGCGACGGCCGGTGGCAAGGCCGATTACGAATTGCTGCCGCCGGTTCGAGGCGATGGGCACGCCCTTATCGAAACGTCGGGGGCCGAGGCGTCGTGGGCGCCTGTGCTGGCGCGGTTCCTCACGCGGCTCCGGTCAACCGGGGGATGAGCCGGGGCGAACGCCCTCATCGAGGCGGCCTTTCGATAAGGGCCGACTCGATGTTGTGCGATCAGCTAGAACTCGCTCCAGTCCGTGGCCACTGCGGTGTTCCCCCTGACGAGGGTTCGCGCGGCCGAAACCACGCGCTGCAAGGCCGCAATGCCGGCCGGGGCCGCCTGGGCGCGCGGCTGCCTTTCGGGCACGGCCTGCCCGGTCGCATTGGTGAAAGCGCCCCGATACTGC
>DATJHO010000113.1:0-5490 GCA_035493835.1 Devosiaceae bacterium | reverse complement strand
GACTTCCTCCCGGGTCGGCGGCGTGGGCACCGGCGGAGCGGGGTCGGCGGCGGCCTGGCGCTTCATTGCGTTGATGCCCTTGACCACCATGAACAGCACCCAGGCCACGATCAGGAACTTGACCGAGGCGTTAAGGAAGTTCCCAATGTTGAGGGTGGAGGCGCCAGCAGCCTTGGCCGAAGCCAGCGTGGTGATCGGAGCGTTGCTGGGGTTGCTGAGTACGATGAAGAGATTGGAAAAATCGATGCGGCCGAGTATGAGGCCGATCAGCGGCATGAAGATGTCGTCGACGATGGAAGAAATGATCGTCCCGAACGCGGCGCCGATGATGACGCCGATCGCGAGGTCGATCATGTTGCCTTTGACGGCGAAGTCCCGGAATTCCTTTAGTACCGAACCCATTTATCCTGCCTCCCTCTGCTGCGATGACGCCTTTGCGCCCGTTGAGGGGGCAACGACGCGACAATTTCGAGAGTTCCCCAAAATCGCAGGCTTTGCAACGACGCCGAAGCCCGGGCCAGCACCGTGCTGACGGCCAATGCCGATCGGCTGCAGGGCGCTGCCAACCTGATTCCGCAGGGGCTGGCCGTGTTCGACCCCGCGCTGCGGCTGGTTGCCGCCAATGCGCGTTATGACGAACTCCTTGGTCTGCCGCACGATCTCATCGTCACCGGCGCCTCGCTCGGCGAACTGGCCCTTTATCTGGCGCGGCGCGGCGATTTTGGCCCGGGCGAAGCGGACGCGCTGGCCGCGGCGCGTTTTGCTGAGATGAGCGCCAATGCCATCCTGCTGATCCGATGCCCCTCGGCTGGCGGACCTACCCTCGAAGTTCATAGTCGAAGAATGGAGGATGGCGGCCTGACCCTGAGCTTCCTCGACGTGACGGCCCATGTGGCAGCCGAAGCCGAGCTGGCTAGGGTAAAACTATCACTCGAGCAGCGGGTGGACGAGCGCACGGCCGACCTGACCCGCCTCAATGCCGAGCTCGAGATCGCGCGCGCCAAGGCGGATGCCGCCAATCTCGACAAGACGCGGTTTTTGGCGGCGGCCAGCCACGATTTGTTGCAGCCGCTCAACGCGGCGCGGCTCTACACCTCGACGCTGGTCGAGCGCTCGGGTGGCACCGCCTTCGCCGAGCTGGCACACGGCATCGAGGCCTCGCTCAATGCGGTCGAGGAAATCATGTCGGCGCTGCTCGATATTTCGCGCCTCGACAGTGGCGCGCTCAAGCAGGCGCCGGCGCCCTTCGCCATCGGCGACCTGATCCGCAAGGTCGAGGTCGAATTCGGGCCGCTGGCGCGGGAAAAATCGGTGACGCTGAAGCTCGTTTCGAGCCAGGCCCTGGCCTTTGCCGACCGGCTGCTTCTCGCCCGCGTAGTGCAGAACCTGGTTTCGAACGCGGTCAAGTACACGAGGCCCGGCGGAAGGGTGCTGGTCGGGGTGCGGGCGCGCGGCACAAGACTCAGGATCGACGTCATCGACACGGGCATCGGGTTTTCGCGCGACCAGCAGGGGCTGATCTTTGCCGAGTTTTCCCGGCTGGACCAGGGCGCGCGCATGGCGACGGGTTTGGGCCTGGGGCTGTCCATCGTGCAGCGGCTGGTCGCGGCGCTGGGGCTCGGCCTCGAAATCGACAGCGTCGAGGGGCGCGGCTCGCGTTTTTCCGTCTACCTGCCGAGGGCGCAGGGCGTTAGACCCGCTGCGCCCGCCGAACTCGTGCCCTCCCCGCCGGGCGCCCAGTTGGCGGGCCTCAACCTGCTCTGCGTCGACAACGACCTCGCCATTCTCGAAGCCATGGCGGGCCTGTTGCGCGGCTGGGGCTGCAATGTACAGCTGGCACGCTCGCTCAGGGATCTGAGCCGCGGCCGGCTGCTGGAGGGCTGGCTGCCCGATCTGGTGCTGATGGATTATCACCTCGACCAGACCTCGGGGCTGGATGCCATCGAGTGGCTGCGACAGAACGTGGGCGGGCATCTACCCGCGGCCCTACTCACCGCGGACCGCAGCCCCCAAGTCCGAGTGCTGGCCGAGGCGCGCGGGGTGACCGTCATCACCAAGCCCGTCAAGCCCGCCGCACTCAGGGCAACGATTGCGGCGCTCACCGGCGCCGGCGCGGCTCACCCAGCGGGGGGCAAGACCGGCGGGGAATCGTCGAACTGACCCTGCTCGACCTGCTGGGCGAGGATCACCGCCTGGGTGCGGCTGTCGACATCGAGCTTTTGCAGGATCGCCGAAACGTGCGCCTTCACTGTCGCCTCCGAGATCGAAAGCTCATAGGCGATCTGCTTGTTCATCAGCCCGTCCTTGAGCATCATCAGCACCCGCACCTGCTGCGGCGTCAGGCTCGCCAGCCGGCGCAGCAGTGCCGATTGTTCGCCCGAGGTCTGCTGCGCAATCCCCTCGGGCACGAAGATCTCGCCCGACAGCACCATTTCGATGGCGCGGCGGATTTCGGCCGGCTCGACCGATTTGCTGAGATAGCCGGAGGCGCCCAGCTCGAACGCGCGGCGGATGATGGTGCCATCATCGACCGCCGAAACGATCATCACCGGGATGTCGGGGAATTGCGCCCGAAGCAGCAGCAGGCCTGAAAAGCCGCGCGCGCCGGGCATGTTGAGGTCGAGCAAAACGAGGTCGCAGTCGCGTTCGGCATCGAGCGCCGCGGTGAGGCCGACGAGGTCGCCCGCCTCCTCAACGACAATCGCCGGATCGCCCGCGGCAAGGGTCTGCCGCAGCGCCGCGCGAAACAGTGGATGGTCGTCTACAATGATGATGCGGCGCCGGGTCATGGGTCGGGTTTGAAGCTCACCTGCCGTTTCGGCCTGCTGGGGCTCTACCCGATCCATCACGCACCGACAAGTCGCCGCCAGCCCTCGGAGAGCACGCCGAAAAGACTGATTCGCAAAGCGCAGCGCTCCTTAACTGCTTCTTTACTACGTTTTCGTCACAGTGCGCAGAAGGATAGCGATTCCCCGCCGCGGGAATCCAAGAGTTCCCCGGTTTGGAAAGTAAATGGCCCGCGCTCTCCCGGTTTCGCAGCCCGATCCCCGCGCCTCATCCCAACCGGGGGACTGGCACGCGCTGCGCGGCGAACTGGTGGCCCTGCTTGATCAGGTCGAGGGCCAATATGCGCAGGCCGGCACTGCCGATCCGGCTTTTGCCGGCTTTGCCCAGCGCATGCGCGACCTGAAATACCAGATGGCCGACGTCGACCCGGATGATCGGCATCGGCAGGCGCTGCGCTCAGTCAAGCGGCAGGTCGAACGGTTCAACGAGCGCGGCGAGGCCGAGGCGAGCGCCGACGATGTGCTGCAAAGCGCCATCCAGCAGATCCGCGCCCGGACCCAGGGCGCCCCGAGCATCCGGGAAACCGTGATTCCGGCGGCCGCCGCATTGGCACAGCCCACGGCGCCGCTCCGCCCCCCCGCCGGTCCCCGCTTCGATGAATTGGCCAATTCCATTGCTGGGCTTTCTGGTCGGCTGGGCGAGCTCGAAGCCGAGCTCAAGTTGCAGCGGGGCAATGCTAACCAGGTCAGGGAAATCGCCGACCAGGTGTCGCAACTCAGCCAAGTGGTCGAGCTGCTGGCCGGGGCAGTAGGCGAGACCGGCCAGGTGAAGCGGCTCGAAAGCCAGATCTCCGGCCTCGCCCAATTGATCGGCCAGGCCTCGAAGCCCGACCTGTCGCTGCTCACCGACCGGCTCGACCAGTTGTCGGCGACCGTCGACCGGCTCGCGGACCTGCAGGTGCAACAGATCCAGTTCGTGGTGCGGGAAGCCGAGTTCGGCCCTCAGGCGGCTGCCCCGGGCATGCAGGCCATCGAGGCCGGCGTCCGTAGCATCTATGATCGCCTCGATGCGCTGGAAGCGAACCTTTCGGTGCCGCCGATGCATCTCGAGCGGATCAGCGCGGCAATGGCCGAAATCACCGCGCGGCTGGGCAGCGACAGCGGGCGGCCCGAACGGCTGCTGGGGCTGGTCGACGCCATCAACGGCCGGATCAACGAGATCGAAGACCGCGGCGATGCTCTCGGTGGCCTCAAGGACGACCTCGAGGCGCTGCGCACCGCCATGCTGGACGCACTCGAGCCGCGCTTTGCCGCCATCGAAACCCAGCTCGGCCAGATCGACGAGCGGCTGCAGAGCCGCGGCGACGCCCCGGGCGTGGCCCAGATCGAGGCGCAGATCCGACAGCTGGTTGCCCGGATGGACCAGACGGGCGAGCAGCTCTCGGGGCTTGCTCGGCTTTACAGCAGCGAGCGCCCCGCCGCCCCGGATTTCGAGGCGCTGGCCGACCTCGCCGCGACCCGCACGCTGGCGCGAATGCCGCAAGCCGCCGCATTCCCCGACCTGGACCGGCTGGCGGACATGCTCGCGGCGCGCACCGCCGAGGTGGTTGCCAAGGCGCAAGCCCCCGCGGGCCTTGCCGAGTTCGAGGCGCGGATCACCCGTTTGGTCGAAAGCCTGGCCCGTACCGGCCCGCCGGAGGACATCACCGGGGTCGCAGACGGCGTCGGCCGCGTCGAGGAGCGGCTGGCCGCGCTTGAGGCGTCGATGCACCGGCGCCCGTCGGCGCAGGAGGCAGGCGCAACCCCAGTCGCGCCGCCAGTCGCGGCAGTCATGTCCGCCTCGCAAAAGCCGGTGCCCGGCCGGCCGGGCGAGGAACGGGTGCAGGACGCAATGCCCCGCAACCCGAGCGCCGAGGCTCCGCTCAAGGAATTCGGCTTCCCCGATCTGGGACCCGTGCGCGCCGCGCTCGAGGCCAAGAACGGCCCGCGCAAGGTTAACCCCGGCGCCAAGCGCAACGACGAGATCGAGCCCAGGCTCGATGCGCAGCCGAGCACGCCGGACATCGTAGCGGGCAACAACCGTCCGGTGCAGAGCGCCGATGGCCCCCCGCCCGATTTCGACCCAGCCCGGATCACACGGCCGCCGCGGCCGGAATCGAGCCTTGATACGGTCGTCGTGGCCCCCGGCAAGGCCGGAGCGAGCCCGGTGGCACCCACGCCCCCCCTCCCCGAGGTGCCGGCCAG
The DNA here is from genome assembly GCA_035493835.1 of Devosiaceae bacterium. Lineage (GTDB taxonomy): Bacteria > Pseudomonadota > Alphaproteobacteria > Rhizobiales > Devosiaceae > DASZTU01. The sequence goes on along the minus strand of DATJHO010000113.1, from coordinate 460 downwards.
CAGCCGCAATACCTTCATCGAAGCGGCCCGCCGCGCGGCGCAGCGGCAGAACCAGTCAAAGGTCGCCCAGGCGGATACCAATTCGCTGATTGGCCGGGCATTTTCCCGATTCCAGACCGGCGAGGGCACGACCGCAAAGCCGGCGATCGGGCCGGCCGTCGCCGCTGTCGCTCCCGAACCGATTTCCACCGCACCGGCGGCCGAAAAGCCCAGCCTGTTGCTTCGTCTGACCAGCAAGGCCGGGGCGCTGAAGCCGACCAAGACGAAGGCCGAGACCACCACGGGCCCGATACTTGCGCCAGAGGCGCAGGAAGCTCAGGAGGCAGTGCCGCCGCAAAGTTTCCTGCTGCGCCACCGTCGCCCGATCCTTTTGGCGGCGAGCCTCGTCGCCGTCTCGTTCATGGCACTGAACCTGGTGTTGCAGCGCATGGCGGAGCACGAGCAGCCGGCCCCGCCCGTG